>JAOTSI010000036.1 GCA_029865005.1 Desulfobulbaceae bacterium | reverse complement strand
TTGTCTCGCTTGTTATTCTCCCACAGGGCTAGTCTGTCCATATCCTGAAAGACCTCCAGGATTACAGAATCTTCAAGCTCCTTTTGGTCATATTGAAAAACCAGACCAATTTCTTTGTAGAACTCCTTGTCAACCGTAGTTGAATAGTAAAAAACCATGGCAACGTTTTTAGCTTTAAATCGTTCAATCACCTGTTTTATTAAAGCTTCCTCCCCTGGTTCGGGAGGCAACCGCTTCTGAAGGGTTTCTATCAGCAGCTGGGTGTTGCTGAGTTCTTCCCTAAAAGCAGGGAGGTCATCGCGAACCATATCAATTTTGGCCAGATCTCTTTGCAGGCTATACGTCCTGGCATTGAGGAGATTTGCCTCCTCGTCCGCCTGCAACCACTGGTAAAATAGAGCAGAGACAGTAATCAACAGAACAATTGTTAAAGGAAGGTATTTCTTCAAAGTTGTTTCCTGCTTCTATTTTCAGCCATACTTTTCCATGGGACTTATTACGGCCGTATTTCCATTATTTATCTGTTGCTCTTATCATGTCGGACAAAAACTGAACCTTGGTGTTCCAATCGGAAGCCACATAGCTATCAAATGCACTGGCAATGAACTGCTTGCCACGCGGATTGTACACCATGTCGATTCCTTTGTGCCTTGCATGTTGTATTTTTTCATTAAGAGCTGACAATTCCTGCTCCAATTGATCAGGAGTAGCTTTGGCGGCGCGTTTCAGGGCGGCAAATATTGGATATGCTTTGTTCAACGTAGCATTACTCTTTAAGAAATACCTTTCTCCAAGGGTCATTTTCTTTTGGCTGAACGGCCAACGGTTATGATTCAGGATCCAGGAGAGTTGCTGCAGGTATCCATCGAAAACAAGGTCCAGGGATTTTTCATCTTCGGTCAATGGAGCTGGAGCATTGCCTAAGTCAGGTAGTTCAATATTTGCGGGAAATGAGGAGATCATCTCATTAAGCAGGGTATAGTTTCCTCTTAGCGAAATCATGGAAAATGTTTTTCCGACAATATCTGCGGATCCCCCAAGAAACCTTCTCCAGAGTTGGATATCGGCAACCATCATTTCAACCGCCTTTTGTTGTTTTCCGTTATTGAAGAGGTAGGCAGCCTCGGCTGCGGATAGAGCATGAGCGGAATAGATGGCGGAAGAAAGATCCGCCGGTGATTTCCAGGGATTTAACCGCATTAAATCCCTGTATTCGGAGTAGGAACCGAGTTGGGCATATCTTTCCAGTATTAGGCGGTTGTTTTTGACCAGCTGTTTGTGTTTCTCCCCGTTCCGCTCATAGAAAGCTAGGCAATTAGATTCCTCTGACTTGCATTGGGGGATATCTGAGTGTTTAACAAATGAAAGCGATGCTTGTTTGCTTTCATTGTTATCGGGATACCCTTCTTGCACTGATGTATAATGTTGCTCATGAATTCGCTTGCCCTCTTTGGCAATATCTACGTTTTCAGGCGATACGAACCCGAGCACCGCAAAATACGCATTGTTCGCGCCCGCTTTACCACCCAGCTGAGCCAGTTCATCCACTGCGGAGGTAATCTCCTTTACTTCGGGTCGTAGTGCACGATCCGGAGCATTTATTGCGCAAACTGCAGCAATGCAGACGATAAGAGTAATTGTGACTGTTTTTATTATCCCCATCCGATCCCTCTTTTATTTTTTCTATGTGCCTTAAAATATAATTACAAATACCTAATTTACATCCAACAGGAAACAGTATCAAGTTGGGACTTGGCTATGATGTGGTCACCTGTGGCCAATACTCTCAAATAACCCAAAAAATTTAATTTTTCAAAAATCATTAAGTTATATTTTAGGTTACTATTAAAATTAAGGCCAGAGGCTCTGAGTGGGTCGCTGTTGACTTAAGGTTTTCAAGGGAATTTCTTGGTTCAGCTGGGCACCCCTTGTGGGTGTCCGTTGGCAGTATAACCCGCAGTTTGCCTTAAGTTAACAACATTGCCCCTGGTGGGTGCCCGTACGAGCCTAAAGAATTCCGAACCTCTAAGTCACTACCATCGTGAAGAAAGGATTTTCAAAATGACAATATAGAAGGCGAAAACGCCTATTTTTGGAGTTTTGGTGTAAGGTTATAAATACTTAGCGTGGATCGGCCCCCTTTAGGCTTCAGCTTCAGCCGATTCCTTCAACTTCCCTTCAACTAAAAAATAATTAATATGCCAAAGAAAGGTTTTATCCCTAATAAATTGAGACCATGGCTAGAAGCAAGAAAAAAATATCACTTATCCCATGCCCAGATTCAAATGGCACGTGCATTGGGTTTGAATCCAAAAAAGTTTGGAGGGCTGGCAAATCATAAACAAGAGAGGTGGAAGTTACCATTACCTGAGTATATAGAGCATCTGTATCATAAGCAATTTGGTAAACAACTTCCAGATGATATTCGACCATTAGAGGTAATAGATGCTGAAAAAAGAAAACGAAAAGCTCTCAAGAAAGAGAAAATAACAAATGATGAAATAATAAAAGAACGTTAAAAAATATCGTAACCGTTCACCGGGTTGAAAAGAAAAGTTCCGTAACATCAGTCTCGTAAGTGTTTGCCTGTGCTGATGATGTATACAAGCAGTCCGGTGAATTATAGTTAACCCTATGTGGATCCGGCCTGATCGCGCGTAGACGTAGTGCTGGTGAACGCTTACAAAATATCAAAGTTTTTTATGTTTTAAAGAAATATATAGGTATGTTGAGCCCGCTTTAATCAATAGTGCTATCTTGCAGTATCGACCGGGCGGGTAATGATTTTCCACCCGGTCGGAATATACTGTGACCTAATAATAATCACTTACCGTGAAGGTATGGATAACCGAGGTTGTGGGTAGATCATTGCCAGCCAAGTCTCTGAACCCGGTGAGGATGGTGCGGAGCTCCTTGAGTTCGTTACAGTAGCCTTCATTTGAACTGTCCCATGCTACTCGATAGGTCCTTGAATCATTCCATCCTGAACTGTCCAGGGTCCATCCGGTGGGGACTGTTTCTACGACACCATAGGAGGTATTCATCGCTTCGCTAAACGAATATTCAATGGAGTCAGGAAAGCAGCTAACCGAATTTTTTCCACCTACTATGGTAACAGTTGGAGGCGTGGTGTCGCCGTCATCGCTTGGTGTATCACCACTATCAACAGGTGGGGTATAGGTGTTGTCATCTTTGTCTTCATCCGAGCTGGATAGGGCGTAATATGCACCGCCACCTAGAAGAGCTAATCCTATTCCTGTACTGACAATATGAGAACTTTCTTGTCTGGTAGAAGTGGTGACAAGAACGGCGATTAGCTTTTTTTGTTCCAACTCTTCGATGGCTTCACGGGCAATATTTAAGTGAGGGTCGTTGAACAATGCTTCATGGTACATTTTAGCAGCCTGTTCATATTTACTTTGATCTGAAAGCTCTATTCCTTTGAATAGAGCTAGTAAAGCTGTAAAGTTGAGAGAAAGGGGTTTTTCCAGCTCTTTTTTCTCCGCCGGAGTTAGTAGGATATTCATCTCACTTATTATATTGAAAAGAATTTCTTTTTCTACTCGAAATAACTCTTCTAAAGCTCCCATGGCATCTGCTTGCTGGGAAATGTTTTGGGAGACCATTTCCATAATGCCAGGGGTTACACGAATATTTTTGGCAGCAGCTTGAAAGATGTCACCGCTGGTTGCGAATGATGCGCCTAAAAGCCCCCCTAATTTGCTTATCGTTGTAGGATCGGCAAGGCCTGAGACCCCGAGTTCCATTTCATCGAGTAAGGCTTGCAGTCGAATTCGTTCCACAATTCTAATTTTTTCCACTTTAGCAAGATCGGTTATTAGCATAACTGTTAAACCCTTTTGTAAGGGATTAAGTTCGCTATTTCCGGTACGGTTTCGGTAATAGAGTACTGCCAAGGTGTTAGGTTCACCAGGTACGGTGAGCTCTTTCTCTTGTTCGGTTAGCTTTACAACGTCTTTAGCCCATGACCTGGCTGAATCAGTAATCACCATACCGGCCATTGCTAGAGAACTTGCATGGAGCCATATGGCTAAAATGGCGATGAGTTTAAATGTAAGCGAATGTTTCATGCATCTCTCCGGCTTGGTAGATAAATAGTTCTTTGGATAAGGTTATAGTTAACTGGTCAAGATTATATCGAATAAATAAAAAAATATTTTCGTGCTAACCATCAATATTATTAACAAAGAGATGTGTTTGGTTAGCTCCAAAATAATGAGCTGAATGTTTTTTCCTGATCACAGGGTTTGTAACTAGCCGATTTAATACACCGCGAGGCACCTGTGACCACATACTAATTTTCTCGTAAACGGCTACGCTTAAGTTATTATAGGTCGTGATGGCTCTAAGATCAATTGATTATCCTAAGCCATTAAGGGCCTGGAAATAAATAACGCATCGTTTTCGCATCTCTGCTTCAGGCCATATTTAGTCGCTCCTCAATCACCAAATTCTCAAATTAGTCCTGCTAGTTTTGCCGTTTGTTTCAATCGGATCGACTAAATCTGACCTAAATTAGGGTGAGAATTCCAATGATTGATTTATTTCCTCTCCCTAAGTCTTAAGTGTGGCCGGTTTTACCAGGTTTCCTTATGAACATATTCCCCATTGAATCTAGTGCGCGGTTCGGGACGGTCGGTGGGCCAGCCTACGGCGATGCCGCACATGGGGATGATATTGTTCGGAAGGGAAAATAGCTCCCGGATGTCATTCATCCTCTCTTGGCGCGGATGCACTCCGAGCCAGCATGTGCCAAGGCCCAATGTATTAGCGGCTAATAATATATTTTCCACGGCCGCGCTCAAATCCTGGAGCATGTATGATTCCTGTTGATCATGGGCGTTGTTAATGTCGCCGCAGACCACCAGGGCTGCAGTGGCTTGTAGTAACATTTTGCCGTGGGGTAATACGGCAGCGAGTTTATCAATGTTTTCTCGTTTGCGAATAACGATAAATCTCCAGGGATCTTTGGCCACCGCAGATGGTGCGGCCATGGCAGCTTCTAGGAGATCATGCAACATTTCCTCGGATACTTCCTTGTCTTGATATTTCCTCACGCTTCTTCTTGAAAAGATATAATTTAATGTGTTGTTCATATTTTTCCTCTTCGATGGTTTCATTTGAAAATGGAAAGAGCTATGATTTTATCAAAAAGTATCATGATATGTAAAGGGGTAGCGTTCGTCGGACGAATAGGATCATGATTTTAATACAATATGGTACGATAGGATAACTGTTTATGCATGTTGACCGGATAAAAGAAAAGCTTCGCGGCATAGTGGAAGGGGTAACCTACCATAATAAGGATAACGGTTGGTCTATTTTGCGGGTGAAGCCCCATGGTTTACAGGGTGAGATCGTTAAAGTGGTTGTTCATCAAGTTGCCGTTTTTGCAGGGGCAACCATGGAATTTATCGGGGCCTGGAGTGTGCATCCGAAATATGGGCGACAATTTAAATCGGAAACCGCTACTGAGTTGCGTCCTGCCACCGCAGGGGCGCTGGAAAAATATTTGGGTTCTGGTCTCATTAAAGGGGTGGGGCCAAAAACTGCCAAAAGAATAGTTAAACATTTTGGCAAAGATACTCTTGAGGTGTTTGAGCATCAGATGGAGAGGTTGGTAGAGGTCCCTGGGATAGCTAATAAAAAGTTATCTACCATCCAAGAGGCTTGGATAGAGCATCGAGCGGTGCGGGACGTGATGATGTTTCTACAATCCCATGGGATTTCAACACTCTTTGCAGTACGAATATATAAGCAGTATGGGGATAAGGCCATCGAGATGGTACGAGAAAATCCTTACCGCCTGGCTGCTGATTTTTATGGGATCGGCTTTTTCTCAGCTGATAAGGTGGCCCTTTCCATTGGTTTTGCCCCCAATAGTCCGTTGCGGATACAGGCGGCTATTCGTCATGTGTTAGCCGCTGGTCGAGACCAAGGTCATTGTTATCTCACCGCGATTCAAGTGGATAAACAGGTAGAATTACTCTTAGGGAAAGAGCAGCTCGGAGATATTGCAACCCATCTGGTGGAAATGGAGCGCGATAATATGCTCAGGGTAAGGCATTTGGCAGTTGAAGGCCCGGAAGAAAAGGTTTTGGCCTGTTATTATTCCAAAAGTCTCTATTATGATGAAGAGTATGTTGGGAAACGTATTGCGACGATGACCGGTGGGGTACGGGTTGATGGTGCGAGAATGGGAGCGTGGTTGAAGCGCTATGAACAGTCCACCGGAACTGAACTTAGTGACGAGCAGACCTCAGCTGTTTTAAAGATTCCCAGTTGTAGATTCTCAATCCTCACCGGTGGGCCGGGATGTGGTAAAACAACCACCACCAAGGCATTGACAGCATTGCTCGGTGCTATGGGACATAGGGTCGCCTTGGGAGCACCCACCGGTAGAGCCGCCCAGAGAATGGGTGAGGTTGTGGGCTCGGAGGCCAAAACCATTCATAGGTTACTCGAGTATCAGGGGGGTGGTTTTAAGAGGGGAGAGGATCTGCCACTGGAGGCGGATTATCTTATTATTGACGAGTGCTCCATGTTGGATATTAGTCTTACGGCATCTTTGCTCAAAGCGGTATCTGGAAAATGCAGTGTTCTATTTATTGGGGATCCTGATCAGCTGCCGTCTGTCGGGGCGGGAAATGTTTTGCATGATATCATCAATTCAGGGGTGGTGGATTGTTTTGCACTCACTAAGATATTTCGGCAGGCTAATGAGTCTCAGATCATTCGTTTTGCTCATGAGATAAACCGTGGGGTTATTCCCCAGATTCCATCACCGTTCAAGAGCCCTTCCGTTTGGCGTGAAAGTGATTGTTTGTTCATTGATAGTGATGAGGCGACCCAAGAACAGTTACGTTTTATAAAGAAAGTAAAACTTCATTTCCGTACCTTGGAGGAGAGGGAGACTGAATCCGGTCGATCATCGTTGTATGAAGATGTGGTAGAGGAAAAGGAATATGAATGTAGTCCTCATGTGCCGGATCGATTCGATTTTGTGGATATGGGAGTCTTGCGTACTGCAGATTCAGCTGCGGAAGAGTTGATCGCCGTGCAGAAGAAGGTGCATCCATGGTCGTCGCTCTATTATAATCTGACCGCAGTGGATGTGGTGCGGGAACTTTATTGCAATTGGGTTCCTAAGTATTTGGGTAAAGATTGTGAAATCCAAATTTTATCCCCAATGGTACGGGGGAGCTTGGGGGCGTCAAAGCTTAACGAAATGTTACAGCAACATGTTAACCCAGCCAGAGCTGGCAAGGGTGAATTGCAGGTGGGGGAGAAAATTTTCCGGCGGGGTGATCGGGTTATTCACCGGCGCAATAATTATGATTTGGGGGTGTATAACGGTGATATCGGGGTAATAGAAGATGTTGATAATGAAGAGCTGTCCTTGGTGGTTTCATTTCTACCGGATTATCGGCAAGTAAATTATAAGCGGGAAGACATCTCGGAATTGGATATCGCCTATGCCATTACCATTCATAAATCCCAGGGTAGTGAATTTGACGTGGTAATCGTGCCGGTTCTCACTCAACATTTTCGGATGTTATACCGTAACCTTATCTATACCGGTTTAACCAGGGCCAAAAAGTTAACAGTTTTTGTGGGGACCAGACGGGCTTTATCCATGGCAGTACGTAATTTGGATACGAGTAAGCGGCAAAGTGCTTTGTTACAGCTCCTGCAGGAAAATAGTCGATGATGTGGTAGGTGCTTAGCAGCGCTAGGGTGGAAAAGATGGGAAGTGGCTACCGCATGAAGATGAGGCGATTGTGACCACATACTAAAAAAAAAAGGGCTTCGGGTCAATGACCCGAAGCCCTTTTAGCTTTTAACGGCTAACCAACAACTTTACGGTTGCGGGGTTTTCATCCGTCCCTGAACATTATGGGCGCTGCCATGACATTCGGCGCAATTTTCAAAGCGCTTATGAATGGATTCACCGTGAGGTGCTTGATGGCATTTTTGACATTCCGGTACCTTACCATGTTCATCATGGCAGAAGGAACAATTTTTGGATGCATGCCGGGTTCCGCTGGCAACTAAAGCGTCATATTGTTCTTCATGGCATGGAGCACAGTAATTTTGCGGCTCCTCGCCGTTGAAAATGATATTCAGCGGTTGATGGGGGTTGGCATGACAATGGAGACAATCCGTAACGGTTTGTTCCGGCAGATGCCCTTCATGACATTTGAAACATGAGGGGATTTTACCGTGTTTGTCATGGCATGAGGAACAGGTCACCTCGGTATTGTGCTTGGAGTCGGCCTCGCGGATTTCTTTGAGCACTCTTTTGTGAGATGGGTTCTTGTGACATGGAGCACAATATTCCTGTGGTTCACTTTCGCTGAAAGTAATATTTAACGGATTGTGAACCGGATGACAGCTGAGGCAGGTGTCGGATTTTACGCCTGTCAAGTGAAAGGGCTCTCCGCCGTCTTCACTATGACAATCCATACAGCTAGGAATGTAACCGTGACTGGTGTGACACGTGGTACAATCCAATTCAGAGTGTTTGCTTTGATAGGTTGTTAATTGCTGCGGCGGTCCTTGATGACAACGAACACACATATCGGAGGTGATGTCCGGGATGTTCAAGGGGCTGTGAGCATTGGAGTGGCAATTAGAACAGGTGTTGGTTGCAGGATCGTCACCATGGGGGGTAGCGTGACAGGTCTGGCATTTGGGTACGGCGTCAGCATATTCCACCTTGCCTGGGGCTAAGGTATGATATTTACTGTGACAAAACGTACAAGGCAATTGATGCCTGTTTCCCTGTTCCTTGAGTAAAGTAAATACTCCGGTATGGCACTGCGCGCATTTTTCCATGGACAATGGTTCGACTTCTTTGTCGAAAAGTGCTGGACGCGCCGGCACCTCTTTGACATGGTCGGTTAGGTGAACCGTGCCGGTTCTAGCCATGACCGAGGTGCTTAAGCACATCAGAGCTATGGCGCAGGTTAAGGCAGCAGTCATTAAGATCATTCGATCTTTATACCCTGCTCTTCTCACAACTTCCTTCATTCGTATATCCTCCTATGTTTCGGTGATCTATTTCGTCATTATTTAGATGGTAAGATCATGTGGGTCAACGTGACATTTTAAGCAATCAGGGAATTTGGACAATAGTGATTCGTCATGAATGGAAGCATGACAATCGGTGCATTTGGGCACGGTGGGATGCTTGTCTTTATGACAAAATGCACAGTTGAATTGTCCGTGCTTGCTTGGGTTGTTAGTCAGATTCTCGTAAACTTCAGTATGACAGAAGCCACAAAGCTTGGAAGGAGTATCAGCTGCGTAGGTGATATTCAATGGGCTATGCGGTTTATGACATTTTAAACAGTCTTCATATACTTGAGACTCATCATGTCCTTCGTGACAGGTGAAACATTTGTTAATCGCTTTATGACGAGCGGGATGACACATGGTGCAGTTTTGCTGGGTGTGCATGCTTGGGAATGTTTTTAATTCCTCACCCTTTTCACCGTGACAAGTCAAGCAAACGGTAACGGACTCTTCGGAGTCAGCGATGGTTATATTAAGAGGGGTGTGCGGGTTTTTATGGCACTCTAAACAGTTGGGTACGCCAAAATGATCGCGTTCATCGGCATCGTGACATTTGGAACATTCGGGAATGGTATCTTCTCCCGAGGGAAGATGCTCTTCGTGACAGTCACGGCAGCTAACTTCTGTTTTATGTCGACCTCCATCAGACTTGATGGCGGCTGGTTGGTCTTTGTGACATTTAATACAATCGGTGCTGAGTAGCTCGATGTTTTGTTTGGCAACCGAAGTGGCAACAACTGCAGCGTTTTTGGATGACGCTTTAGTTGATGTAGTACTTTGCTCACCGGTGGTATTCTGCACACAACCTGAAATAGTAATAGTGGCGATTGCGGTCACTAGAGCCGTATAAAGGATTCCAGACCAACTGAGATGACGTTTTAGCATAATTTCCCCCCTCGTTATCATAACTCAATTAATATCACGTAGTATCATTTGAAACACTGCGTATGTAATTTAACAATTTAAAGTAAGTCTTGACGTTAGGAGCTCGAAAGAAACAAATTAAATAAATTTATAAAGCTTTATTTGTTTTTTTTGTTGGGCAAACAGTTGCATCTCCCAGCTACGCCCTGGTGGTTGCGCCTAAAAAAAGAAAAAAAAGCAACGTGATTTTAATTATTTTATTTTCTTCCAGATTCCTTATTGAAAAGACTACACACTCTTCCTTATCATAATCTTTAAACTTTAATTTCATAACACACTAACGACCCACTATCAAGTAGTGAAAAATATACTTTATTTTTTTTAGTGGACTTGTCATTTTTCCTGAGAATATTTCAATTGTTTAGCTAGGTTATATGCCGAGGAAGAAGGAGGGATACATAAAGGTCATTATTCTAACATATTTGAATGTTAGGTGATTGTGTGCTGTGTTATGGCTTTAAGGTAATATATATTGTAGGTGGGAGTGCACAATAATTTTATTGGATGAGGTTTTGGTTTCCCAGGATACTTTACTATCCTAAAGTAAACTAAAATGAGATTTGGAGTGGGGTGCAAAATTATAATGGGTGAAAAGGTGTACTGATCGGTATATCTTGGGCCCCATTAATCTTTGTACTGATGAATGGAGTTGTTTTGTTAAAATAATCACATATTGAATTGTAAATGTTGAAAATACGTAATCTAGTCATTGACCCTCCCTTGCTGCTGGCCCCCATGGCCGGTTTGACCCATTCCGCTTTTAGAACGGTTTTACTCTCTTTTGGAGGGGTAGGTTTGTTATCCACTGAAATGCTGTCAGCCCGTAGATTACCGGCTGAAAATAAATTTATTTCTCCCTATCTTGTTAGAACTTCGTTGGAAAATCCCCTTTCTTATCAGCTGTTGGTCACAGCTACAAAGGAAGTTGGACCTGCTGTGAAGAAGCTTCATAGTCTAGAGGCTAATGCGATTGATCTTAATCTTGGTTGTCCAGCACCGAGAATTAGGAAGGCAGGAGGAGGGTGTCTTCTAATGGGTAGGCCTGAAGAGGTGCGCGCAATAGTAAGTGAGACCCGTAGGCTTACTTCATTGCCATTGAGTGCTAAGATTAGGCTTGGAGAAGAGTTTAATGAAGCACAGTTACGTGATTTTTGTTTGATGTTGGAAGGGGAAGGAATTGATATGGTGACCGTACATGCTCGTCTACGTAAGGAACAGTTTTGCAGAAAACCCCATTATCATTGGGTTGCAAAAGTTAAACAATGGCTGTCTGTGCCGGTGATTGCCAATGGGTCTGTATTTGGAGTAGATGATGCTCGACGTTGTCTTGAAATATCAGGGGCTGATGGGATTATGATTGGACGGGGCGCGGTGAGTGCTCCATGGATATTTAGGGATATTGCGCAGGAATTGTATGGTTTCAGGGGGCAGAGTAATCACCTCGATTTACCAGCAATTTTTTATCAATTTGCAACAAATTTGGAAGAACGGTTTAGGCCGGAACGTAGGCTTGGGCGTCTTAAAGAATTTACCCATTATTTTAAGGATAATTATTTATTCGGTCATAGGTTGGCTATGGCAGTACAGTCGAGCAGTAATGTAGAAGAGGCAATTAGTTCGGCTGTCGCTTTTTTTGAACGAAATGAGCCTCAAGGATTGACTGGCATGCAGGCTGAAGCTTAAGGCCTCAGAAAATAAGAAATATTATAAAATTGTAGAGTACGTTTATCTGTCCAGGGTTTCAAATCATATTCTTTGTCGAGGCAACAGGTAGATGACGATCCTATTGCTTTGTTGCTTTTTTTTGAAGCCGACTAAAAAAATGAGGTTATAGAAATACAGGATATTTATTATCGTAACGCAGGGTTAAAATAGCCGAAACGGAGCTTGGGATATAGGTTGCGCAGTTTATTTAACCAGGTTTTGATACCCATTGGATCTTTATCGGGATTGTGTTTGAGGCAACGTAGATAATAAAGAGGATCCATATTTAGATTACGTAATTGGATTAAATCTGGATTACAGGTTTCAATGAGTTTGCATAGGGCGGAAAACTCGTCTGGGTCGTCGGTAAAACCTGGGAGAATAAAATAATTAAGTGAAACATGTTTGCCATGTTTTTTCATGATGCGGGCCGATTGCTTCACATCATTAAGGTCAAACCCTCTGGGTTGGTAATACCTGTTATGAAACTCAAGTTGGGCACTGTTTATGGAAATTCTGATAGAATCGAGACCATTTCGGGCAAGTTTTTCAACGGCAAGAGGCAAGCTCCCATTAGTGTTGAGATTAATGGTACCTTTGGAGGTCTTGGCGCGAATGTGTTTAATGGCAGTTTCGATGGTGGATTCCTGGAGAAGTGGTTCTCCTTCACAACCTTGACCGAAACTGACAATAGGTCGTTCGGCATTTTCAAGATGAGGGATGGCTATTTCTGCGATTTCAGAAGGTTTGGGGACGAATTGGATTCTGTCTTGGGTAGAGGGGCAGCACCCTGATGGTTGTAAGGAGATGCAGCCGATACAAGCGGCATTACAAATAGGGGAAGTTGGTAATGGAGCTTCCCATCTGCCCAAAAAATAGTTACGTGCCGCAGGGCATCTATAAGTGAGGCAACATTTGCCCAGGCTTTGAATAAGACGGTTATTAGGGTGGGCCTTTAAACTTTTAAGAGTCTTTTTTCTGATTATCTGTTCGTTGAAATTTTCGATATCCTGACGTTGATCAGAGTCGCTTCGAAAAGCGGTGACCCAGAATTTACCTTTATACCATCCCACTGCAGTGTAGGCAAAAAGGGGTAATATTTTTGTTTTCCCTTCAATTTTATGATAGGCAGTTGAGTAGATGGAGGTGTAAGCAGGTGCCATAAAGGCAGCTACTGCGAAAGCACCGTCGCCGGATTCGTAGGGGTTGCTTTCTAGAATGGCGGGTTCATCGGTATCAGCTTCAATGCCTATAGGTAGCCGGTGGGGTAGGACAAAAAGATCACTGCCTTCCGGTAGCTCAATTAAATCATCGGGTGAGGGTGAAATAATAGCACCTCCGGAGCTGCCTGCCATGCGCAAACCACCATAATCTATTATTTCACCCTTGCCGTTGGCGAACACCAGGGAGGGGACCTCTTTAGGATGGAGCGTCGACATGGTCTCTCCTTGGTGTAGCGGGGTTAGGATGGTTTAATATTTGAAATGACGGAGTCAACCACTTTGTATACATCAAGGTCATCTCCATAAATATCTTGAATTTTAGGATGATCTAACAGGTCTTCAATGATGTATTGGGTTAGGTAGAGACTGATCAGATTTGCATTACTGGTTATGGTACGAATCGGAGCTACTTTAAAGCGCATATCGAATTCATCAATATTAATTAATCCTGAGAGTTGCTTTTCAAATAATTCTTTGATTGCGCGATCCGAAGTGGTCTCTAAAATTTTGTTGTCGAGAAGTTTTTGAACTAGCTTTACTGACAGATCTGCGGCGTTGTCTCTGGATTTGGTAAGTATGAAACGTAGTTCTTTTTCTCGTTTTCTGTCTATGGCGTCAATGGTTTTATTTGTTTTGCTGTTTGGACTGATAAAGGCTCGTGCCATGATTTTCTCTCCTTATGCGGATGGACCCGCTAAACTTCACTATGTCTTTATAATTTAAATGTATCTTTGTGCTGATGTAGTGGTCGGTATATACCTGAAGGCAGGACCGGATAGTTTGGCCGAAAAGGCAGATTTTTTATAGTTATTTCATAGAAAAAAAGCCATTTTACTTGTTTTAATGTTCCAAGTAATACAGGAAATTTCAAGAATGGGAAACATTTTTCGGCACTCCCGGTTCGAGAAAATCTATAGGGTGGATAACGTATTTTCAGGTTTGGTTTTAGTTGCCATTAATATCACTCTGATAGAGACTACTGAAATATTCTATTCGTTCCGCAAGATTTTGGTCCAAATCATGTTTGTATTTCAGAATATATTCTGCGGCCATTCTGTGGGTATTAAAAATGGGTAAATTGAGTTGCAAATTTTTGAGTGCTTTATCCATGTAGGTTTCTGGGTGTTCATAAAAGCTTTGTAGCATACTTGGAAGAAGCTTATAAAAAGCATGGGAATCCTCAGCATAATAAAGGCTATCCGCATCTTCGCTTAAGTTTGCCTCCTCAACAGGTCCTTCATAACCGAACTTCCAGCCCGTGGCCCCGTCGTGGTACCCTTCTTCCCACCAGCCGTCCATAACACTGACATTGGGAACCCCATTGATGGCGGCTTTCATGCCGCTGGTACCACTGGCTTCCAACGGTCTTTTGGGGCTATTGAGCCAGGCATGGACACCGGCTACCATCATCTTTGCCATTTTCATGTCGTAATTGGGAATGAAAATAAGCTTGGCTAACCCTTTGCTTAGGGTATAGAGTTCCTGTTGGTTGTCCAAAATTAGTTTTAGTACCGATTGGCCTGGCTCATCCTGGGGATGGGCTTTTCCGGCAAAGACGAAATTGACCCGCCAACCTCCTTTTACTAAGATGGAGGCGAGGTAGGGGATATCGTCAAAAATGAGATCGGCTCGTTTGTAGGTGGAGAAGCGTCTGGCAAAGCCGATGGTGAAAACGCCTGGTTCTAGACGTCCCTCCTCAATGAGGTGAGAGAGATAGTTTGGTGGATCAATCCAGGTTTCCATCATCTGGTTACGGTGCTCAATGAGCATATTATTGATATACTCGATGAGGAATTGGTTATCTAATTGCCAGGCACGGGAAAGATCGTGACGAAATGATTCGGAGTTAAAAAGTTTTTCTGTTGCAAAGCAACCAGGGTCGTTTCTCCAGTTTTTAAGTATTTGATGTGAATCAAATATTTTAGCACGTTGATCACTGATCCAGGTAAGGTGGTGAACTCCATTGGTAATGGCTGTAATTTTATCGGCATATTTTGGAAATTGTCGACGAGTTACATTACGGTGCAAGCGGCTGACTGCATTGACTGCACGATTGATCCGCATAGCCAGAGCAGTGAAATTATATTCATGAGGTGAGTCTTGATCATCGGCAAGCAGGTTGAGCATACGTTGACATGTATCTTGACTGATTTCGGCGTAAAGATCTCTGGTGAAACGGTCATGTCCTGCTTTAACCGGAGTGTGAATGGTATAAACTACCTTTTGTGAGACCTTGCTAACAGCTTCCATTATGTCTTTGTCGGACATGGTTTGACGGTAATCCGGCCCTAACTTTTCGGTAAGCTCGGTAAGGATCATGTTTAATGTGGCGGTAACGCCATGTTGTTCATTGAGGTGAATAGTTCTGGCTGAAAGACCAAGTGCTTCCATAAGTGGCATTACCCCGGAACCTAACATACGACGTTGAATAGCTTTGAGCATTGGTGATTTAGAATTATAGAGTCGTTGGGCCGCATCTTTAATTAATGGGGGAGATGACTCAAGATCATAATCAAGTAAAAATTCTGGTACGAAATAATCTAAATTTTCATTTAACTCTAGTTTCATCCAAACTTGAGCCCGGATAGTAGATGGAGTGCCGTTGTTATTGGGAAAGGGTATATCGATTTCCAGTGGCTTTTCTGGAGAGTCTGGTTCGTGGAGCAGGTAGAGCGTAGGCGTGTCGTGGGGACTCCAGTGGGTGGCTTGGTCTATTTGGCCAACATGAGAGTCAACAATCTGGGAAAAATATCCTTCCCGGTAGAGTATGCTAATGGCGGCAGCTGGAAAGTGAAGATCTGCGAAACTTTTGAGGGTGTCGCCTGCAAGAACTCCGAGTCCGCCGCTGTAATTAGGGATTTTGCGGGGTCCGAAAAGAAATTTGTCTATATGATTTTGTAGTTCTTGGTCGTTGACATTGGTAATTTCGTTTTTGAGGAGATGATTTTGTAAAGGATGAAAAACATCGGGATCGGCGCCAATCTCCATGGAAATGTATATCGCCGAGTTGCCGTTTTTTTCGCATAGACTTGACCATACTTGATCAAATATATGTTGAGGGACTCCGAAAAATGTACCGAATTGCGTTTTAGCAATTAACTTGGAGGAAGATATTGTATCGTTTGTTTTCACTTTATATTGTATTGCTATGGTTGATGGAAGGAGAGGAACGTAGAAGAAATAATTTGTACCTGGTCAAAAGATTTGTAACAACCTGATTTAATACACCGCGAGGTAGTAAGTGAATATAGGTATTTCAAATTTCTGCAGTTGCCGCTGCTCGCTATAGTCTATTTAAGCGTCTATTGCCTTTCCTTATAAATGGTGGAAAAGTTACTTTTATTTTTAGGTAGTTATCCTGGCGTGACATTCACTCGTTTGAGTGAAGCCATTCGCATATGGTACCATGTGGCACTTTCCAATTTGTTCTCTATATATTTATTGATGTTGATCAGTTGATGTCACCTGTTAATTATACTGGAAAAGTATAATATCATACTCTTGTAGGTATTAATACCATTGACGAGTTGAAGTGTAAAGAGGCCATTCTTTTGTTGAGAGTGAAAGGCTTCCGGTCATTGTGTAATTAAATTACATGATCACATAAACTGCTTAAGCAGTAAAATTATTTTCAATGAAAAAAAAGTTGAATTTCTTATCGGTTCTAGTAGAGTTGTTACCTTTGAAAGGTAATGATGAGGCGGCATTTCAGTGCTTGGGGTTATTTATTTGAAGGGACGTAACGTAAGGATTGATAAGAATATTAGAATTGGTCCTAGGTTTAAAAAGAGAGAGTAAAATAGAAAGGTCAATTGGGATTTTAAGGTTAGA
>JAOTSI010000311.1 GCA_029865005.1 Desulfobulbaceae bacterium | reverse complement strand
TGATCATTTTTGATGAGTTTCACGAACGATCAGTCCATGCCGATTTGGCTCTGGCACTTTGCTTGGATCTCTGTGAGCTTAAAGATGATCTTCGCTTACTCGTTATGTCCGCCACCCTGGACACGGAACCCATTGCCCACTTACTGGGCGATGTACCCATTATTTGTGGTGAGGGTCAATGCCATGAAGTCAGCATTGCTTACCTGGATCGACAAGCCAAGGGACGCATCAGTGATATTACGGTTAAAAACGTTCTTCGGATATTGACGGAGCAACAGGGCGATGTACTGGTTTTCCTACCAGGTGCTGGCGAGATTAAGGATGTGCACCGCCAACTCAGCTCCGAACCGGCTTGCAGCAATCTGCTGGTTTCTCCCCTCTTCGGCAATCTCACCCAAAAAGAACAAGACCGGGTCATTTTGCCCGATCCCCAAGGGCGACGACGGGTGATTTTGGCCACCTCCATTGCCGAGACCAGCTTAACCATAGAAGGAATTACCTGCGTGGTGGATAGCGGTTGGTCTCGACGACCACGCTTTGAACCGAGTAACGGTTTAAGTAAGTTAACAACCGTAAGGGTTTCCAAAGCGGTAGCCGATCAACGGGCAGGCAGAGCCGGTCGACTGGGACCAGGTTATTGTTTGCGACTCTGGACCAAAGGCGAGCACCATGGCTTAATACCATTCCATCCCCCGGAAATCACCGCCGTTGACCTGGCAAGCCTTGCCTTGGAGTTAGCCCTGTGGGGAATCAATGACCCACAGGAGTTACGCTGGCTCGACCCGCCACGCAGCGCCCCCCTTCTACAAGCACAAGAGCTCCTTGTCTCCCTTGGCGCAATCAACGAATCTAAACAGATCACCCAAACTGGTCGACAACTTGCGGCCTTACCAATCCACCCCCGACTGGGCCACATGTTATTGCAAGGCATGGATATTGGACAAGCCCCCCTTGCTTGCGACATTGCCGCCATCTTATCTGAAAAGGATATTGTAAAACACAGCCGAGGAAACCGTTCTGCAGACCTAGGGATCAGGTTACGTTTACTGGAACTATGGCGCACAAAGGGGCCAGGCGCGGTTGCTCGGGAAGGTGGCGACCCTGCAATATGCCGTCGTATTGAGCAATCAGCAGTACAATGGTTAAAAATTATCAAGACCGCCAATAGCCCCCGCAATCTAGATGAAATCGGCAATCTTCTGGTATACGCATATCCTGACCGTATTGCCCGCCGCCGCCCGAAGCAGCGAGAAAGATACCTGCTGGCCACGGGACGAGGGGCGGTGCTCCCACCAGCTGACCCCTTGGCTGCCTGTGAATATTTGGTGGCACCCCAACTGGACGCGGGCCACAAAGAGGGTAGAATTTTTCTAGCCGAATCCCTAGACCTCTCTGAATTGAAGAAAAATCATGTTGATTTATTATTGGAGAAAGAAGAAGTTTACTGGGATGACACTCTATCCAAAGTTGTGGCGAATCGTCGTCTATGTTTAGGCGAAATAATCATTGAAGAAAATCCGTTACCCCATCCTGATCCCGAGGGAATTAGCCAAGCCATGCTAACGGGAGTCCGGCGAATGGGGCTTGATTGTTTACCCTGGAACCGGGATGTTCGCCAACTACAGGCCAGGATTCAATGCCTAGCAGTTTGGCAACCAAAAATGGGCTGGCCAGATCTAAGCGACCAACAACTGCTCACTGACCTGGGGCCGCTGGAGCCCTATCTAATAGGCATCAGCAAAGCGGAAGAACTCAAAGGGATTAACCTCCAGGAAATATTTACCACAATATTGGGTTGGGATAAGCAACAGCGACTTAAACAGAATGCACCTACCGGGATCACCGTACCCAGTGGTTCAAAAATCCGCCTCGAATACCGACCGGGGGAACCGCCCCTCCTGGCGGTCCGCATCCAGGAAATGTTTGGACTACAAGAAACACCCACGGTTTGCGGCGGCCAAGTTCCGGTGTTACTCCACCTGCTTTCCCCGGCCCGCCGTCCTATTCAGATTACATCCGATTTGGCTGGCTTCTGGGAACGTAGCTACCCTGAGGTAAAAAAAGAACTCAAAGGCCGTTATCCGAAGCACTACTGGCCAGATAATCCCTTGGAGGCCGAGGCCACCCGAGGGGTGAAAAGAAAAGTTAAAAAATCCTAGAGAAACAAGATGAGAAAAATAGCTTTCGGGTACTCTACCCGCTGCAATATTCGCTGCGCCCATTGCGTAGCAGCCGAGGAAACACCAGATAACCGAAAAATGGAGCTTTCGCGCGCCAAAGAAATCATTTTAGAAATGGCCGAGGCCGGAGTCAGGGGCATTAGCTTTACCGCTGGTGAACCATTTCTATATTTCAATGATATATTGGAGCTCCTTACCCTATGCCATAAGCACAAGATTTACACCCGAATGGTGACCAACAGTTCTTGGGCGACATCACCTGAAAAAGCCGGGCAATACGTTGCCATTTTACAAGAACACGGTCTCTGCCAACTGCGCTTAAGCTACTCCAGATGGCATCAACAAAACGTACCCCGTGAAAAGGTGCTCAACGCAGCACGCAGCTGCAAACTAGCGGGACTCGATTATTTCATTTCTTTTGTCACCGACTTTTCAGAGCCAGATGATGTCTATGAACAATTCCTCAGAGACAACCAGCTGAAATTCTTCCCGGAACCAGTTATCTATGCCGGTCGAGCAAATTCCTTTGGCCGAGAGGAAATATTCACCGATTACCAAGAAAATCAATGTCCCATGAACCCCTATCTGGCCCCCGATCTCAACATGTATGCATGTTGCGACGCTGGCAGCCACTTTAAGGGTACTAATTTCTTTCTCCTCGGCAACCTCAAAGACCATTCCGTTGAGCAACTTTTTACCAAAAGTGAAACAGAACCTCTCTATAACTGCATCCGAACCATGGGCATCACCAATATCGCTTCCTTTGCCGGATTTAAAGCACGTGAAATCGTCAGCTACCGCAAATGCGAACTTTGCAAAAAGCTTTTCGACACCCCTGAGACACTAAAACACCTGAGAAATAAAGTGACCGGCGAACTTCAAAAATGGACCAGATAATTTATATGTAATCAATAATTTACATGTGACTGACTTAATGGACCACGAGATAGTAAGTTGTCACAGGTGTCTCAGATATAAATAGTTACTTGTGAACACCTATACAAAGATTCTTCATTACCTTGACAGTTCAAACTTGCTATTTGGGTCAAAATTTCTTTAATGTAATACAAAAGAAATTCCTCTACATTTATGAGTCCGTTGATTTATGGGCCTTTGGCCCCGCTGTGTAACCAGCTACAAAATAAGTATTCCGTCAACCACATCTGCTTATGAATAACAACATGCATCTAAATTTCTATATTATCCATCACCTTTTCCATACACCACTATCGACATCCAACCAAAGCAGTTCACTATCATGCAGGTATTAATCGCAGGTGCCGGCAAAACGGCTCGTGAATTATTACGCAATTTGGCTCGGACCTGGACAGTCACCCTCATTGATCTTGAGAAGGAATATTTAGACAATTTCGAAGACTCACCCCAAGTCGCTCATCTTATCCATGGAGACGCCTCCAGTCGACTCATCCTAGATAAAGCGCAACTGGAAGAGCATGATTTTGTAGTGGCGGTCACCAATAACGATGCGGTTAACCTAGAAGTTTGCCGTTTGGCCAGAAAAACCTATACCGCCGACATCATCGCTTTAGTCAACGACAGTCTCAATATCCCTAGATTTCAAGAACTAAAAGTTCGTACCATCTGTTCCACCGCCATGGTTGGGAGAGCCATTGAACTCTTTCTTGACAGTCCCCGTCTCAACATCACCACCATTGCCGACGGGGCGGGTGAGGTCATGGAGGTGGAAGTGATGGACAAAGCGCCTGCTGCAGGCAAACAACTCCACGAACTAAATCCCCGAGACTGGCTAATAGCAGCTATACACCGAGACGAAGAGCTTATCATCCCCCATGGAGAAGCTTATATCATGGGCGGTGATAAGTTGACCATCGTCGGCCACTCCGACCTCTACCGTACCATCGCCCATTATTTTTCCAAGTCTGAACCCTGCTTCCCTCTAGAGTATGGTCAACAGGTGCTTATGCCTGTTAACGAAAAATGTTCCGACTTTGAGAAGATCGCCAAGGAAGCCCTCTACCTGGTTCGCAGTACCCGAGCCCGTGGCTTGACGATCCTCGCCTCCGAGTCCACTTTGCAATCACTAGACAAATACAAGACGCTACTAGAAAATCATACTCCGGTAACCTTCCAAACCACTACGAAAGCTCCCCAAGAAAAAACAATTCAGATCACCAAAACCCAAAGTATCGGCTGTGTGGTATTCGCACCCCAACCTCTGGCTCCCTTGGCCCGGTTCCTAGGATTCCCTACCATTATTGCTTTAGCTCATCGCCTTTCCTGCCCCATGCTAATCAGCCGCAGCAAAACACCGTACAAAAAAATCTTAGTCCCTTTTTCTGCCACCGACTCCAGCGGCCTTGCGTTGGAAACCGCCATTGACCTGGCTCAACAGTTTAACGCCCTCGTTGATATCATATTAGTTATAGATCCTGTGGTTCACCAGGGAACAGGCTCCCAAGAATGGGCGGAGGAGGCACTTACCCGCGCTAGGGAAATAGGACAGATGCACCATTTCTCCATCGGCGAAGTAACTAAAGAAGGTAATGTGATCAGAGAGATCATCTCCCACACCGAAACCTACGATTTACTAATAATCGGCAGCACCACCCACGGCGGCTCCTTGCTTAATCCTCATATTGGCGAATACCTGGTACAAGATGTTCCCTGTTCCGTACTCGTGGTGACCTGATGCAAATCGGATCTGGCCAAGCTTTACTGGTCATCGCCAGTGGAGCCACCCTACTCCCACTAGTGGCCCGGCGTATCAAAGTGCCTCCCATGGTAGCCGAAATCATATTCGGAATAGCACTCTCCGCCCTGGGCTTCAAAAACATGATGACCGGGGACTGGCTACCGTTTCTGGCCCATTTTGGTTTTTTGATGCTCATGTTTCATGCCGGACTTGAGATTGATTTCCAGGCCCTGCGCCGCGACAAACCGACCCGCCTTCTGATTTGTTTCGCCGTTTTCTGCCTCACCGTAACCATGGCTTATGGTATTGCAAAAATGTTGGGTCACGGGTTGTTCCTCGCCCTTGTCCTCTCTACAACTTCACTGGGTTTGGCGGTTCCGGTCCTCCGTGAGCTTAATCTAGGAAAAACTCCCTTTGGACAAAGCGTGTTACTATGTGCCACCTTAGCCGACTTCCTTACCCTTATCAGCCTAACCGCATATATTCTATATAGCGAACTGGGCTGGAGCGCTCAGTTATTCAAACCAATTCCAGTATTTATCTTCTTTGGCCTCGCCTTATGGGCCATACGGTTAATGGCCTGGTGGAACCCCCACCACGCCCGCAAACTCCTGGGTGATTCAGACCCCTTAGAACTCGGAGTCCGCGCCGCTCTGGCCCTACTCTTTATTTTTGTCGGCCTTTCCGAACTGGTGGGCATGGAACCGATTCTCGGTGCCTTTCTAGGTGGTTGCCTACTCTCTATGATTTTCCAACACCGCGGTATGGTAGAAGAAAAACTTGCTGGCTT
>JAOTSI010000310.1 GCA_029865005.1 Desulfobulbaceae bacterium | reverse complement strand
TGCTTCCACAAAAATCAGATAAT
This sequence comes from Desulfobulbaceae bacterium, assembly GCA_029865005.1. GTDB lineage: Bacteria > Desulfobacterota > Desulfobulbia > Desulfobulbales > Desulfobulbaceae > JAOTSI01. The sequence goes on along the minus strand of JAOTSI010000310.1, from coordinate 5,635 downwards.
TATTTTCTATCTCCGCTGACACCGCTATTCCCAGAGCATCAAGCAACTTATTGATAAGCTCACCGCCTTGAGATGTTTTTCGATTAAAAATAAGCTTCAGTCTCTCTGCTGGATAACCGAGCTGCAGACAAGTATCATAAGCAACGCGAACTGCCCGCATGGAAGAGAGAGACGGTTCAGATACCAGCATTATGGTTGATGATTCATCCAGACAAGCCAAAGTAATGGGGCTAAAATTACTGGCGCAGTCAATGATAATATAATTGTAATGTTGCCGTAACAGGGTTAGGACCATTTTTATATTAACGTCGGTGACATTCTCCAGTTCCGCAAGATTTTGCGGCAAGGCGAGATATCTAAGTCCTGATTCATGACGGCCGATAGAGCTATCAAGTAACTCTTCGTCCAGCCCATGGATATTCTGGATGAAATCATTAATGGTGTAACTCTTCTGTTCTTCAGCATTAATATAGAGGGATGTATCTCCTAACGGCATATGAAGATCAAGCAGTATAGCTGATCCGCCAGTATATAAAGCGAGTTGTTCTGCAACATTGACAGATATAGTAGTAGTGCCTACTCCTCCCTTGAGACTAAAAAATGAGCAGATTTCTCCAGAAAAAACCCCATGCCTCCGTTGCTGCTCTCTGTGAATAATTGATAGTATGTTGGGGAGATCTGCGGGCATTTCTATAAAACCATTAATGCCTCTTTTTGTGGCGGCAAAGAGGATATCTCCATCACGATTGTCAATTATGACAAAAATTGGTGCTGGCCCTACAGCATCGCGGATGGCGGGAATCAGGGAAACAGCTTTAACTCCATCTTCACCGATAGCCTCGAGGAGAACAAGATCTACGGATGACGTATGCCAAGAGATAGGTCCGAGTTCTTCCTGGGTTACATGGTAAAGAAGTGACAGGGCTTGTGCCATTCTTGTAAAATTTTCCCCATCAGCACCAATATAAATAGCTGTTTTGCGGACGTCGGATTGTGCAGTATTTATTTGTGGCATCAGGTACTCCCCTGGCCTGCAAAAGGCAGATGGTAAATAACAACCTGGTTGTTATCCACAGACTGGCAGGCAATGCTGGCATGTTGCGCAGAAAACAGGTAAGGACAGCGCAAAACAAGAAAAGATAGATATATCACATTGTTTTTCATTTATTTCCCACCTCATTATCGGCTTTTTCGAAATGTGTCATGTCAGCAGTATTTTCCTGGGGAATGTTTTCTGTGTCGGATATTTTATTTGAAGCCTCTTCACCTTTCTGAAGCAGCGTATCAAGGGTCAGAATAGAGAACGATTCCATTACTTCCTGGTTCTTACTATCGCGCAATGCGAGGTGGATTTTTCCACTTTCCATGACAAGAGCCAGGCCCAGTGCTTGTTCAGGAGTTACTTCCAATGTGACTGTTGTCGCCTTGGGAGTATTGCTTTGTTTCTTTTTTTGATCGCGGCTGTTATCCAGCATATTTTCAGCAGCAGAATTGTTTTGTACTATCCTGTTAGCAACCGCCAAGACGCGAATATTCTGCAAAACGATTTTGCTGACTTTCTGCTGTCTAGATGCGCCTGGAACCACAGCCAGGACATCTACCATGGATCCCGGTTCTACCAGGCCAATAAGACCGCTGGTCTGGTCTAGCCAGAGGCGAAACGCCCTTTTATCTTGGCCCATAACCGTACTGATTTTTGAGACATTATGAACTCTTTCAGGGACGATCCATTCCCCTTTATACATTTTGTATTGTGCCCTTTGATTAATTACCTGAGCAGGATCGGATATTATGTTGGCATCACAAATGGTCTTTCGGTTTATTTTTAAGACCATTACATCTTCTTTACCTATGACTGCCCCTGCGGAAATATCAGCAGAACAGACCACTACATCACAAATTTCCTGTTCATCGGCAAACATTGCATATTTCTGCTCGATTTCCTGGTTGGTATTTGAGATCCTGGTATTGACATACACATTGACCAGCCAGACAGTGAGCAGAGCTGAAAAAAGTGTCATGATAATAAGGATAAGATTCGCCTTGATTTTCACATCATCTCCTTTAAAAAAACATGAATGGATCAAAGATAACAGGCATCTCCGGCTAATATTATGATTCTAAGTCCCAGGGCTACATAGATGGTTGAGAAAATAACCTATCTATAAAAATACTATCATTATTATGAGGAGTGTCAATTTTTTTGTTTAAATAACATGTTGTCATAAGTTGATATAGGTATGACCAATCTCCAGCCACATGCCGACCGATGTGACAGGGGGTCGGACCAAGCTATCCCATTGATGTTAAAATAGATACATGTTGAGCCACATTAACAACTAAATGATTTTACAAGCAGCCTGTCGGACTTGGAATATGCAAAAAACATAACCGCCTGTAATCTAACAACTTACTATTTCGACAGTAACGGTTAATGAAAGCACAAACAACTTTAAAATTAGCAAGTTAAGCTCGCGTAAAATCTCAAGCCCGACAGGCTGCAAGGCTAAGAGTATCATTTTTTTGGTAAAAATGAGCGAGTTAAAAGTTGGACAGATTAGACTTCCCCTACGGACCAGAGAGTATCCCCACTATATTTCCCCTTCTCAATGCCGACGAGACTTCAGCGGATGAACCCTGTGACCAGGTACTAAAAATGAAGTGCCGCAACCACCACCCATCGGCCAGGTAAACAAACTTCATAATCAATCCGCAGTTCTTTATCCAGGTCATACCAAAAGACCATATGATGTCGGTCAAATGATCTTTCAAGTGGTTCTTATATATTGGCGAGTTAAGCAGATCTTCTTTTTATTATAACAAAAAAATGATTACCATCCCGATCATCAATAAACTCAATAGCAGGATATTCATTCAAAGCTCTTCTGACACCGTTACCTAATCCCCGATATGGTAAGATTTTCGAAGCGAAAGATGCCAAAATAGGATTCCGTATATTAGAGTTCCCTCTTTTAATGTTTTCTATAGTAAGATTGTTTGGGAGATGGCCAGGGCTTATGATCTCAATCCGATCATCAAATATAAATATACGTACTGGTGATGACACAAAATAATCACGATGAACAAGGGCATTAGCTAACAACTCTTCAAGAGCAACTTTCGGAATTTCCAGTTTACCAGGAGAGTTTACATTTTGATCTGCCTGAATGTGACGAATATTTCTGGTTATAAAGCTCAACGCTTTATCAAATACTGCTTCAAGTTTCCCCACAATATCCTCGCTGTCACGGTAATTAGTAGCATGGATATCTGTTCATGGATACGACACTGCTTTGACCATAAAAACTGGCAAACGAATTTGCGGAGACTTAGCAAAGAGCAACGCTCCTGTGATGTTCAATATTTCATCCCTCATCAAATTCATGTTTTGCAGAATACCTGGAAGTGGTAAATCCTGTGTTTCAAACTCTTCCTGATATTGGTTCCAGAAAAAATCCTTAAAATATTCTAGATCAAGATCCGCAACTGTCATTCCGGTAGCTGGAATCGCATCTCCGTACACCAATCCTGCGCTCTGGTACATTCGTTGAAGCTCTTCTATTGATGTCACCTTTCGTTTATCAGAGCCGTTTTTAACCCAAACAGCTCCTGCATTATCCATATACGGCTTACTGATCCCATCAGATACCTTGATAACAATCACCAAGCCTTCAGGAAAAGAGACATTCTCTGTCTCGGGATTAATAGGTGGACGTACTGATTGAGAAGCAGTATTAGAAATGAGTTGATTCAATCTCCCTACGTCTAAGTTTGTCAAACCTTGTATATTTCCATCGTCACTAACCCCAATAAAAATACATCCTCCACCGGAGTTACTAAATGCAACCATCTCCCCAGCCAACGAACTAGAATTAGTGACATTTACCTTAAACTGGTTTTTACTATCTTCACCACGATTGACTATTTCTAAGATTTCTGTGGCTTCCATATCTGATAAATCTCCTTTCGCCGGTTAAAGGCCTCTTCACCACCTTCCATAATATCAACTATTTCTTTTTGCAACTCCCGGCAGTCAATACTCCCACTTACGGTTGAAATACCTTCATCCGCATAGTGACAGGAAAAAATCTGCTCAGAATCCCCAAGAACAGGAAAATTTGCGTTGTGAGTAGCAAATATGAACTGGGTATCCTGCTTAAGTCCTCGAATCATCTTGATGACATCTTGATAAATAGTCTGGTTATCAAGGTCATCTTCTGGTTGATCTATCATAATAAGATCATTGTCACGCTGACTTAAAACAAACAATATTAAAGCTGAAGCACGCTGACCAAGAGAATGATGCTTTAGCTCTTTATCCCTATATTTAATTATAAATTTATTTGGAATCTGCCATGTCACCAAAGTTCGAAGATTCTCCGTAAAATACCTACCAAAGGTAGCTGACGAAGCCCCTACCTTCTCCTTCACCTTCTCAAAGTCTATAAACATGCAGCCAAAGTCAGTAAAATCATCAGCTAGTGAAGAAAATGTAGTCTCACGGATTCTACTGCCACGAAACATGTCTTTCATAAAATCAGTCATTGCAGTTTTATTGGCTTTATATTCCATAATAATTTGGAGTGCAGAATCACTTTTATTGACCTTATCAAGTTCTTCTTTTATGGCTTTAAACTCCTCATGCCATAACGTGTTGAGTTTAGTTAATTCTAAAATAACAAGATTTTCCATACTAGCCTGTTGTAACTCTTGCTTCTCCAGGGCTGCTAACATGGCTGTAGCCTGCTCTGCAGTTTTCTTTAGCTGTAAAAACTCATCTGGCCGTACAGACCGGGCACCACTATTTTTAATTTCTTCAGATAGCTTTCGTTCAATCCCTGCAAACTCTTCTTTTAATCCTTGAGCTAATTTACTAAATTCATAGCTATTTACCTTGAGTTCTTCTAAGCCAACCTTACCGCCCTTCAACCCCTCTTTGAGATGATCAAAAGAAGCAAGAACCATTCCGTAATTAAGAAAGAACTTATCGAAAAACTGTTGATTTTGAATCGATTTATAAAGACCAGAGTTTTTTAGATCATCTTCATATTGACCAACAAACTCTTCTAAATCAGCAAGGTACCGTTCAACAAATGAAACGATCTGTTTACACTTTCGCTCATCTGTAGCAAAATTCACCTGCTTCTGTAGTTTTTCTTCAACTCCATGTTCTTGATAAAATTTTAATTTAAAATCAGCGTCCATTTTTTTGGCAGCGTATTCTTTCTTTTTATCTTCTACATTGGCGAGTTTCTGCAAAGCATTAACCGCATCTCCAACTTTTAGCCTTTGTTCTTCAATTTTTGAGCGAATTCCGGTGAGTTTTTCTCCTACCAGTTTTTCAACCAGATCCTTTTCAAACCCCTCACCTGTACTGGAAAGATCTTTCTGCCCGAAATAAATAGGTTTGTGAATTATAGTTTCTCTTATAGACAGACCAGGTTGCACTACCCCATCGACATAAACATCTGGTTGTTCACCAAATATTCGTCGAATCTCATATTCATGACCATGTTTATCCACTGCGGTAACTATAGCCTTTCCTCCACTACCTAGTGTATCCTGAAAATCGGATAAAGCGTACACTACTTGATTTCTACTCCCAAGTACTTCAAGAACAGTCTGTCTCTAGCCA
>JAOTSI010000309.1 GCA_029865005.1 Desulfobulbaceae bacterium | reverse complement strand
GCTTTGTTCTCAAAACGTACAGGAAGCCCAGGATATGGCACTGATTTCAACTCAGGCCACTCTTAAATCCCGCATTCCTTTCATCCATTTCTTTGACGGTTTCAGAACTTCTCATGAAATTCAAAAAATGGAACAACTCTCCGTTGAAGACATGCAGGCTATTATTGACGAAGACTTGATCGTCGAGCATCGTCAACGCGCTCTTACTCCTGACCGTCCGTCCATGAGCGGTACCGCTCAAAACCCTGATGTATACTTCACCGGTCGTGAGACCGTGAACAAATACTACAACGCTATTCCTGGCATCGTACAAGATACCATGGATAAGTTTGCCAAACTTACCGGTCGCCAATACAATCTTTTTGATTACTACGGCGCTCCTGATGCCGAGAACGTGATTGTTATCATGGGATCCGGTGCAGAAACCGTTGCAGCCACCGTTGATTATCTGGCAGCTCAGGGACAGAAAGTAGGTCTGATTATCGTTCGTTTGTTCAGACCTTTTGACATGAAAGCCATGGTCAACTCTCTACCCCCATCAGTAGAAAGAATCACCGTTCTTGATCGCACCAAAGAGCCGGGATCAGCTGGCGAACCTCTTTATCTCGACGTACGGGCTGCAATTGGCGAAGCAATTGAAGCAAATAGCGCCGCCTACATGCCGACAATCCTCTCCGGTCGTTACGGCCTTGGATCTGCAGAGTTCACCCCTGCCATGATCAAAGCAGTATTTGACAACATGGCTTCCATGGCTCCTAAAAATCATTTCTGTGTTGGACCCAACGATGACGTTGCTAACACCAGCCTTGATTACGACAAGTCATTTGATATCGAAGGCGATGTTTACCGCGCCATGTTCTACGGTCTAGGTTCTGACGGTACTGTTGGTGCCAACAAAAACACCATCAAAATTATTGGTACCGAGACTGACAACAGCGCTCAAGGTTACTTTGTTTACGATTCGAAAAAATCTGGTTCCATGACCGTGAGCCATCTTCGTTTCGGCGAGAACCAAGTTGTTGCTCCTTACCTGATCAACAAAGCAAACTTTGTAGCTTGTCACAACTTCACCTTCCTTGACAACTACGACATGTTGGCCAACATGGAAGATGGCGGCACCTTTTTGCTGACCACCAACTATGACAAAGACCAAGTATGGGATAATCTCCCCGCCAAGGTTCAACAACAGCTCATCGACAAAAAGGCTAACTTCTACATCATTGATGCTATCAAACTGGCTCAGGCAATTGGTCTGGGTGCACGCATCAACATGATTATGCAAACCGCCTTTTTCTTGATCTCCAACATCCTGACCAAGGATGAAGCGATCAACGCTATTAAGACCGCTATTAAAAAGACCTACGGCAAGAAAGGCGACAAGATTGTCAACATGAACTACGATGCAGTGGACACAGCAGTCAACAATATCGTACAGGTTACACTCCCCACTTCCATCACCGGTCACGAGCTTCCCCAAGTAGTACCTGATGAAGCTCCTGATTTTGTAAAAGAGGTAACCGCTCAAATGATCGCCGGTAAGGGCGAAGAGATCAAGGTTTCTCAAATGCCTGCTGACGGACGTTGGCCCACCGCTACCACCCAATGGGAAAAACGGAACATTGCCGTTAAAATTCCTGAGTGGGACGAAGCTGCTTGTATTCAGTGTGGTCAGTGTTCTTTGGTTTGTCCCCATGGTTGCATTCGAATGAAAGCAGTCAATGCTGATGCAATGGCTAATGCTCCAGAAGGATACAAAAGCGTTGACGCCATCGGTAAACAATTTAAAGGTATGAAGTTTACCCTCCAAGTATCCACCGCAGATTGTGTTGGTTGTACCATGTGCGCTGGTGTATGTCCTGGTCGTAAAAAAGGCGCCGACGGCAAGAAGACCGATGAGGCTGCTCTTACCATGATCACCAACACCGTGGAAGTATTGAATGCCGAGGCACCAAAATGGAAATTCTTCATGGCATTGCCTGAGGTTGCTAACGAGCTAATTAATCCCACCACCATTAAGGGAAGTCAGTTCAAACGCGCTTTATTTGAGTTCTCCGGTGCTTGCGGCGGTTGCGGCGAGACTCCTTACATCAAACTGGTTACCCAATTGTTCGGTGATCGGATGATGGTTGCCAACGCTACCGGTTGTTCCTCTATCTACGGCGGTAACCTGCCCACCACTCCTTACAGTCAACGTGCTGATGGACGTGGACCCGCATGGTCCAACTCCCTGTTCGAGGACAACGCTGAGTATGGTTTGGGTATGCGTCAGAGTTTTAACAAACTCGCTTCCCAAGCAGCAGAATTGCTCGGAAAAGCTGTAGCTGAGAACATTATCGACCAAGCCACCATGGATGAGATGTTAAATGCTTCTCAAGCCACTCAAGATGAAATTGAGGCCCAACGCGCTCGTGTTGATGCCTTGAAAGCTACCTTGGCTGAGAGCAAATCCATTATCGCCAAACGCCTCACCCATTGCGCTGACTACCTGGTTAAAAAATCCGTTTGGATCTTCGGTGGTGACGGCTGGGCCTATGATATCGGTTACGGCGGCCTGGATCATGTTCTCGCTTCCGGTGAGAACGTTAACGTTTTGGTTATGGACACTGAGGTGTACTCCAACACCGGTGGTCAGATGTCCAAATCAACACCTCGGGCGGCAACTGCACAGTTCGCAGCAGGCGGAAAAAGAATGCCTAAAAAAGATATGGGCATGATCTTCTCCACCTACGGCAACGTTTATGTAGCCAAGGTATCCATGGGTGCCAATCCGCAACAGGTACTCAAGGCTTTCAACGAGGCTGAGGCATATGACGGACCTTCCATCATTATCGCCTACTCACACTGCATCAACCACGGCATCAATATGACCGCTGGACTAGAGCAGCAGAAAAAAGCCGTTGCTTGTGGTCACTGGCCTCTGTATCGCTACAACCCAGTTCTGGAAGACGAAGGCAAGAATCCCTTGTCCATCGACTCCAAAGAGCCTACTATCCAATTCGATGAGTATGCTTTAGCTGAGAACCGCTACAGAATGCTGAAGATGACCAACCCTGATATGGCTGACGAGCTCATGGCTCAATCTCAGAAAGATGTTGAGAAAGCCTGGAAGTTCCTTAAAGGTCGTTTCAAAGCGTTGGAAGAAGATTAATCTGTGATAGTAATCACTGATTGATTGGACAATAAAAAAGCCCTTCCGGATTATCCGGAAGGGCTTTTTTTTTATTAATTTCCAGATCAATAATTCATAGAACCATCGACATAGAAATTAATCTATCGTGAGCAATCGTGGAGGTCTTAACTTACTTCCCAGCTGCTTCTTCATCTTGTAAGCGCTTGCGTTCTGCCTTAAGCTCTTCATACTCCTGTTCCGCTTTAAGCAAAACACCATCCTGACGCTGCTTAATCTCCTCAACCTTGGCTTTTATCTTTTCCTTTCTGATATTCAACCCTGCGGCACCAAATAGAGTATTTGCCAAATATTTAAAAGAAAAATGCATGAGCTCAATGTCATCTTCCTTGAGACTCTTCAAGGTTTCATCATCTACCTCATAGGTTTCAAGAAAACTACTTTCAAAAATAAACTTTCTAAAGGTATCTAGATCTGTGGAGGCCATAAAGAACATTCTTTTGGCTGCCTCACTCAAGGTGGCCTGAAGTCCAAACGATTTACGACGCATGACCAAGCGCAACCATTCTTTATTCATCTCATCTCGCACTTCCACGCCCTGATCAGCACGCCACTCCCCGATAGTCCACTCTTTATCCTCTTCAAACCCTTTACAGTGCGGTTCCTTGACAAGAAAAAAGAATTTTTCTTCTTCTGGCTCATCGGATCCACCTTCATGAAAATCTGCCATACCTACTGGATAATAACGACAGGCAGAGGGCCGATCGGCATAGACGGTACAACCTTCCGGGGTAACAAAAGGACAACCATTTTTCTCCTGAGTGAGTTTCATCATCACACCGGGCATGTCGGTTTTTTCTAAATATGTCGGAACAGTATGTTCCGTGATAAATTCGTGAGCTGAAATTCCTAGTCTCTTACGAAGAATAAGGATATCATAGGGTGTGAGTATGATTTTGATATTATGGCAACAGGCGGTAAAACACGATACTCCTGGATGGCAACTAAATTTGAGATGAGAATCCAGAGTAAGCTTTTCTGGCATAACATGGGATGGATTCTTATCAGTTTCATCTAAAAAGGATTTTTTACCTTTATCGGTTGTCGTGTCCGTCATTATATGTCCTCAGCTATAAAAAAGATTTATATTGTTTTTTGAGTAGGTGAACCTTTAATATTACCATCTAGGGGTTGCGTGTCAAATTATATTGGCATATTATGGAATTTTCGTTCAAAATCCTGGACAACCACTGATATTTATTTTCTATCGACTGTTACTTAAATCGACACCCCTTGCGTCTGATAAAAAATATGGTATTTTCAATGGGTGAAGTTTTTTCTTTAAAATTAAATGCGATAAATTCCTATGTCCACTAAACAAATAAATGATACGATTACAATTCTGCTCCCCTCATACAACGAAGAACATAGCATTGCAGATACGATCAATACTATTAGGAAGCTTCATCCTGATATCCAGATCCTAGTTGTGGATGATGGTTCCAGTGACAATACTCTAAGGGCTGCTATGGATACAGGGGTGGATGTATGGCCTCACCCTTACAATATCGGTAACGGAGCTGCTATCAAATCAGGCCTACGCTGTATCAATACTGAATGGGTATTAATGATGGATGCCGACGGGCAACATCCTCCGGAGGACATCGCAAGATTATTAGAGCATAAAGAAAATTATGATATGGTGGTGGGGGCTCGCACCAAAAAGTCCGAAACTTCAATGCACCGAGACTTTGCCAATTGGTTTTATAACCAGATTGCCTCCTACGTTACCAAGTTCAAAATAAAGGATCTTACTTCCGGCTTTCGCCTAGTCCGCACCTCAACAGTGCGACAATTTATCTACCTTCTTCCTAATACTTTTTCCTATCCCACCACCTTAACCATGGCTTATTTACGTAGTGGTTATAGCGTAAAATATGTGCCCATTGAATCTAAAGCAAGAGTAGGAAAAAGCAAAATTAAACTCCTACGAGATGGAACCAGATTTTTTCTTATTATTACAAAAATAGCTACCTTATTTGCCCCATTACGAATATTTCTCCCCATAAGCGCACTACTCTTTTCCACCGGCTGCGGATACTATCTCTATACTTTTCTTACTCAAGGACGCTTTACTAATATGTCCAACCTATTGCTCAGCACCTCGGTTATCGTCTTTCTTATGGGGCTGATTTCCGAGCAAATTAGCCAAATGCGCTATGATAGGGTAGATAGAGGCGACTGATAACTTATTATTTTAACACACTAACATAAAATTATTTGACCTTATAACTTTCGCATTAAATATAATCTATATGAATACAAATAAAGGTAAAATTTTCATTGCTGGACACAAAGGACTTGTTGGCAGTGCCTTGCATCGCGTTGCAGGCAAAATGGGATACGAAAATATTATTATTCGTGACCGTAAAGAGCTAGATCTGTTAAATCCGCAACAAGTTGAAACATTCTTCGCTGAACAAAAGCCTGACTGGGTATTCCTGGCTGCAGCCAAAGTTGGAGGAATATATGCCAATTCCACCTATCCAGT
>JAOTSI010000035.1 GCA_029865005.1 Desulfobulbaceae bacterium | reverse complement strand
CTCGCCAGCGATGATGACGCTGGTCGGCTCGGCGGTTACCGTCATCTTTTCACGGTCAATGCCTGCAACATCTACATAAACCAGGATAGCATCGTCGGTTTCGTACACATCCGCTGCCGGATACCAGGTGGTTCCTGCCTGAAATGGAAACATATGCGGGAAGGACATGTTGCGCATCATCCTCCCCATTTGTCGTTCCATATCTGCGAAGTTTCTTGAAAACCGTTTTTTGAATTCGTCCATGTCTGTACCTCTTGTCAAGACGGAATGGGGTGTGCCGGTAAGGGATTACAGCTTGTTAAGCGCCGTGTGATCTAGGCTGATACGTTTATACTAGCATTAGCTTTTGCTGAAATGAAATATAAAATTTCAACAAACAATTTCCTGAGTCAGACGAGGGTGGAAGTGATAATTATTACGTATTGTCAGTTGTTTATGTTCTTGAGCAGTTGTTGTGCGGCCTGACGTTCAGGGAAGTCGTTGCCGGGTTGAAGAAGACTCACTAATTCTTTCTGCGCTTGTTCTGTTTGGCCGACTTTTTGTAAAGCGAGGGCAAGATGATAGTGAATTGTCTGGTTGGTGGGAAGTTTCTCAAGAGCAAAGCTGAACTGTGTCAAGGCAAGTTTATAAGACCCTCTTTTGTAGTGTATCCAGCCAAGAGTGTCGGCAACGTTGGGATCGTCTGGCATTTGTTCCTGTGCCAGCAGTGCCAGGCGTAAAGCGTTTCCTAAATCAGGTTCTTTTTCTTGAGAAAAGTACCAAGCGAGATTATTTGCTGCGGGTGCATAACGGGGATTGACCGCTAAGGCTTTTTGGTAGGCCTCTTTGGCGCCTGTTTTGTCGCCGGTTGTTTCCAGTAATGTGCCAAGCGCCATCCACCCTTGAGTGTAATCTGGTGTCTTCTGCAACAGGTCGTGGTACTCAGCGATGGCCGCCTCTGTTTTGTGCATTTGAGCAAGGAGTCTTGCTGTCATAACAAACAATTGTGGTGAGTCCGGTGCGATCTCCTGGGCTTTTCGGAAGAGAGTAAGAGCTTCTTCCTGTGAATTTTTGTCATTTGCAAGGAGGCTTGCCAGTAAGGTCAGGTATTGAGGATCCTTAGGACATTTTGCTTGTTGTTCTCTGACTCTGGCAATGGCCTGGTCGCTTTTGTTTTGTTTGAGTAGGATGGCTGTAATAGTTGTAAGTGCTGGGTAATATTCAGGTTTTATTGTCAGCGCATGTTCAAGGCTGTTGATAGCCTTTGTAATGTTTTTCTGGGCTAAATAAGCAAGGGCTTGATTGTAAATAATAATATAATTATCAGGGACTTGTTTTCCAATGTCAGTGAAAATTGCGAGAGCCTTGTCTGTTTGGCCGGAGTTGAGCATGGATTTACCTAGAATGATTACGGCCTGAAGGTTGTTTTCTTGCAGTCGCAGGGATTTGATCGCCTCCTGGATCGCTGGTTTGTAATCCCTTTTCAGGTACAAGAGTTGGGCCAAAAGGGTTCTCGCCTTTGCGTTGTTGGGGGAAAATTGTAGAGCCTGGTTGACTGCCGTGAGCGACAAGAGTGCTTGTCCTTTACCAAGGAGCGCAACGGCTTGAAGATAATAGGCTTCACCCCATCTTGGGAAATCCCTGACAAGTTTTTCTGAAATGGTCGTCGCTTCGGAGTATTTCTTCTCATGTAGCAACAGTTTTGCATGAACAAGATTTGCGAGCGGATGATCAGCATTTTTGTTGAGTATTGCCGTGACTTCCTGTTGTGCAAGTTGGATCTTGCCGGTTTCGGCATGTAAGTCAGCTAACATGGCCTGGATATCTTCCTTTTTTGTGCTATTGGCCAGAGCGAGTTGGTAACTTTCTTCCGCCTTTTGCTGTTGCCGATTTTTTCGGTAGAAATTTGCAAGAACAATATATAAATCGGAACTCTCCGGTTTCGTGCTGATTGCCTCCTTGAGGCTTTTTTCTGCCTCCGCCTTTTCCCCCTGACTCATATACAATCTGGCAAGAGTTACATGTGGTTCAGGAAGATCGGGAAAGGTGGCAATCATTTTGCGCAGTGCCGCTTCAGCCTGTTCCAGTTTGTGGGTGCCGACATAAAATGCCACCAGGGCGTTATAGTTGGTTGAGTTGTTTGGTTCCAGGGCCAATGCCTGCAAGATAGATTCTTCTGCGGCTTCGTAGTTCTTCATGGCGGAAAAAATATGGGCCTGTATCAAATAATAACGGCTTTGTTTGGGCCGTAATTGGATGGCTTCTTTTATGGCCTTCAGGGACGCTTCAAAGTTGTTTTCGTTCAATTCAATGTTTGCCAACAGAGAGTAGGCATCAGATGTTTTGTCATCAATACTGAGGATTTTTTCTACTCGTTGTCTGCTCTCTTTGGTGTTTTTGCCGAGAAAATATAACTCAGCCGATTTAAGTAGGGCGTCGATGTTTGTCGGGTCGAGGGTTGCCGCGCGATCAAGCTGCCCCAAGGCTTGCTTGCCATTACCGGTTTTCAGATATGCCAAGCCGAGTTGATATCTGGCCTCGGCAAATTTCGGATCTATTTTGATGGCGTTACGGAATTCAAGTATCGCAGCCTGAGTATTGTCATGTTCTGTATATTCCACTCCTTTCTTGAGGTGCGCCTCTTTTTGTTTTTCCGGTGATGAACACGATGTCATCAAGGTTAGGTAAAGAAAAAGTGCGACGTAGATTGAACTGTATTTTCGAATGAAGCTCATGAGTGTTCCTTCTTAATATCTATATTGACGGATATCTTTTTAAGAATTTGACTTAGGTGCTGGGTCGGTAGAGTTTAGTAAACAGCAAGTCTCTAACAAAAAAATAGACCATATGGCTTTACTTTTTACAACTAGTATATTAACTGGTTAGGATATTAATAATAGTCTTTGTAAAATCTGTTTTACAGGGACTGGCTACTTCTTCGCTTTAACAGGTAATTTCTTGAAGGAGATGTTGTGATGGTTGAAGGCAGGTCGGGGGTGTGGGTCACATCTTGGAGTGTTCGGTTGATTTTGGTGGTAACAATGATGACAGGATACGTTTTCCCACTTTCATGTTTGGCCACCGAGCGAAAACAGCAGGATGTGAGCTCCTTGGAATATCTGGTTGGGATAGGTGATGTCCTCGAAGTATCAGTATGGAACGAACCTGAAATTTCCAAAGTTGTTTTTGTCCGCCTTGACGGAAAAATTTCATTACCGTTGGTTGGTGATATTAAAGCTCTTGGGGCCACTCCGGAACTCCTTTCCCAACGCATCAGAACTGCTATAAGCAAGTTTGTCGGCGATCCTAGTGTTACCGTTACCCTGAAGGAAAGCCACAGCAGGATCTATTATATTGTTGGTCAAATCGCTCAGCCCGGAGAGTATTCACTCAATACCCCCGTTTCTATTCTTCAGGCAATCGCAAGGGCTGGTGGTTTTGCCGAGTGGGCCAAGAAAGAAAAGGTTTTGATTGTCCGTCGATCCGATGACCATGATTGGATTTTGAATTTTAATTATGAAGAATTCTTAAATGGGAAAGGTCGAGATAAGAATATAAATGTCATGCCGGGGGACACCATTGTTGTTCCATGAGCGGGTGAGGTGAGGGGAAAATGTATTTTATCGGAATGCGACGCGAGAGAGCGGTAGTAGTTTGTTTTTGTTCGCTTATCTCTTTGGTGTCGTTTTTTTGTGCTTCCATTGTGAAGGCTGAGCGAAATGTCTTCAGCGGTGGCGTAGTATTGCGCCAAGATTATGATTCGAACATTGATAGAACATATCAGGACAGGCGTTCAGAATGGACGACTGCTGTTTCGCCGACCTTTAAGATAACCTCCAGAGACCCAGTTGACGTACTGGATTTCAGCTATGCGCCCTCTGTCGTTTATAGCCATCTGACCGAGCAGAAGCGACTCGACCACCACCTTGCCGTGAAGTTTGATAAGGCTTTAGGGAAGCGGCTGGCAGCCACTTTTTCAGACTCCTATGTCAAGGCTGAAGATCCGTCATCAAACGAAGAGAACGCGGATGGGATAGCCCTGTCTGACAGTCGTGGCCGCAACCGGTACTGGGCCAATAATTGTGATGCCGGTTTGCAGTATGAGTATGGGCGGGAAAGCTTTATCAATCTCTCCTACCAGCATCGAATACTGGATAATACCGGTGTAGACCAGGAAGATTTTGTAAAAAACACCCCCGCGTTTTCAGTTTTTCATCGATTTTCGCCTCAGTGGCAGACGCGGCTTGATTATGCTTTTACCGACGGTAATTTTGACCAGACCGATGACCTGAGGCAGAACAGTGGTGATTTGTTTTTGTACTATTCTCAAACTCCCACCGCAAAATTTTTTGGGCATTATGGATATGCAGAAACAAACTACGATGGACTCCAGAATGACTATACGAAGCAAAGCGTCAGCCTGGGGTGGATACGACAGCAGTCGTCAACCCTCGATTTCTCACTTGAAGGTGGCGGGGTCTTTTTAAATAGGGACAATCAGTCGGGTAAAGATGAATTGTTTTATGCCCTTTCCCTTAATCAAAAAATAGAGCGTGGGGTAGTGCGCTTTTCGGCCAAGGGCGGTGTTGACGAACAACAGTTTAACGGCGCGGCTGACGAGGGCGTGAGTCGGTACTGGTCGCTCAATGCTGCCGCCAGCAGGGAGTTGCGTAAAGATATTCGAGCCGCTGCAAAATGTTTATACCGAGAGGACCGCTATCTTGGGCAGTCCAGTGAGCAGGAGAAGCGTAAGTTCCAAGCTGAGGCGTCTCTGTCTCATTCGTTTTGGCGTTGGTATATGATTTCTGTAAAGTATATCTATACTCGACAGAGTGCTGAAATTATTACTGATAGATATAACGATAATCGGTTGTTTCTTGAGTTTAGCTTCAATAAGGACTTCTTTAGTTGGTGAAGTGGCAGGTCTATTTAGAAGTATTTGTAAATAGAACGAATTATCTCTAAAGGTTTTGTTGGAATATTATGGAAACTGATCAACGTAAGGTTTTGTTGAAAAATGCTGATTTACTGCTTCGGTGGGATAAACTGATAATTTTTTCAGTTCTTTTGTCCTTGTTTTTGGGCCTCGTGGTTTATTTGAACACTCCGAAGACATATCAGTCGTCATCGTTGATTATGTATGAACAGCAGAAAATAAGTCCTTCCAGACTTTCTCCTGACCAAGAGAAAAAAATTGGGCAGATGGTGAACACCGTCACCCAGCAAGTGGCCAGCAGGACGAGCCTAGAGGGAATTATCAAGGAATTTGGCCTGTATCAGGATCAACTCGCAAAGCTTCCCTTGGAGGATGTTGTGGATATGATGCGGTCGAAAATCGACATCAGTGCACAACAAAAAAAGGGGGATATCTTTAGTGTTTCCTTTCAGGATGGAAATCCACGCAAGGCAATGTTGGTGACAAATGCCATTGCTGCAAAGTTTATTGAGGAAAATCTGCGTTTTCGAGAAGAGCGCGCCTCCGAAACCACCGCCTACATAGATGATGAGCTGCGTATGGCAAAGGAGACTCTTGATAAAAAAGAAGATATTATGAGGGATTACAAACTCAAATATTACAACGAAATGCCGAGTCAGCGGGCGATTAATATAAGTCGTTTAAATACTCTTCAAGAGCAATATCAAGCGGTTCAGGCCAATATACAGAACCTTGAGCAAACTCGTCTGCTGGTTCAGCAGCAATATGAATTACAGATGCAGAGCATGACAAATCCTGCCAGTGGTTCATCGAAAAATGCACAGATATTTGATCTGGATTCAGCGCGGTTGTCTTTGAAGAGTTTGCTGTCCAAATACACACCTGAGCATCCGGCTGTGAAGCAGCTTGAGAAGCAGATCCAGCAACTTGAGCAGGAGCGGAAGGGGAGTGGGGCACAGTCTGACAAACAGACACTTCAACTTGAGGAAATAAAGTTAAACCTTAAAAGTTTGCGCGAGAACAGTCGAAAAATTCAGGAACAGATCGGTACGTACCAGCGCTGGATAGAGAGTACCCCTGTCAGGGAAGCTGAGTGGGCCGCTGTCACCAGAGATTATGAAGAGCTGAAAAAACATTATGAATATCTTGTCTCCCAGAGTCTGGCCGCCCAGTCGGCCGAGAGTCTTGAGCGTAGGCAGAAGGGTAGCCAGTTTCGCATTGTTGACCCGGCATATCTGCCGGAAAAACCTTTGAAACCAAATTTTCTGAAAATCATGTTTGTTGCTGTTGTATTAGGCTTGGGGGGAGGAGTGGGCGGGGTGGTGCTTTTTAATTTCTTTGACAATTCATTTAAAGATGTCTCGGAGATCGAAGAGTTGCTCCAGATGTCGGTGATTTGTTCGATTCCTCTCATTGTTATGGAAACGGAAAAGAGAAAAAACAAAATAATTTCAATTTGTTATTATTCTTCGTTTGGCTTTGGTTTTCTGTGTCTGGTGGTAGCGATGGTGTATCTGTTCCAAAAAGGGCGAATTGTCCTTTAACTGATACTAATTACAGGAGAAGAATCGTGGGGAAATTGTCAGACGCTTTGGCAAAGGTCGGATCGGGAAACAAATTAGCAGAAGATATGCCTGTTTGCCGGAGCGACCATGACGCAGAGCAGCCGGTTGCAGAGAACCAACATCTCCTTAATTTGGAAACCTTCACGACTGGTGCGTGGGATGAAAGGCTGTTGTTGAGTTGTGAGCAATATTCTCCTTTTGCGGAAAACTTCAGGCGCTTGCGTGGAGCAATATTGTATCCCCCAAAAGGTGCTCGACCAAAAACAATTCTGGTCACCAGCTTGCTTCCTGACGAAGGAAAGGGGTTTGTTTGTGCTAATTTGGGGGTCTCCCTGTCAAGGGAGATGGAGCACCATGCCTTGATGGTGGATTGCGACTTTCGTCGACCTACCCTTGCCCCCATGTTTGGTCTTTCAAATGATGTCGGTCTTGTCGATCATCTTCGGGATGGTATTGATCTTGAGAATCTCATCCGTCAGACAGGGCAACCGAAGCTGTCATTGCTTCCCAGTGGCAAACCGCCGGAAAACCCTTCGGAGTTACTTGCATCAAAGAGGTTAATTCCTTTTATTGATAATTTGGCCGCTCGTTATGATGATCGTATTATGCTTTTTGATAGCCCTCCCGGAATTGTCGCTTCGGAGACAAACATTCTTGCCAAGCGTGTAGATGGTGTTGTTCTTGTGATTCGTTGGGGGAAGGGTGATAAGGATCTTGTCAAAAAATTTGTTGAGGAGATTGGCCCGAATAAGATTATTGGGACTGTGTTCAATGCATGTGAAAAGCGTTTGGTGGTGCCTTTTCTGTCCCAACAACAAGGGTATGGTGGGTATGGGTATAACCTCAGCGATTAACATCCTCCCTTGCTCCTGACAATTAATTTGAGTGTAAGCGTTTTTTTTGATATATAATTTTACTCTGGTACGAACTGATCAAGTATTTCAAGCATTACCCAACTCTTTAATTGAGATTTACTGAACTTGTTAATTCTCCCTCAGTCAGGAGTAAGTTTCTCTGCAATATCTTAACGAAGAGACAATGTGCGTGGCGTTTGGGTACGTTTGCCCCTTTGAGGGGCGTTTTTGTGTTGGGGGCTGTTAGCCTTACTCACCGTTATTCCGTGATTTAGACCAGTGGCGCGAGATTTGCTAACAGGTTGATGTAGCCATAGCGCCAATATGAATAAAGGTTAATGTCTGAAAATGCAATCACCTGAAATAATGCTCAATACCGAAAAAGCCAACCGCTCCTTCAGGGAGGTCAGCCGACTTGCGGCCAACAACAAGGCCTTCTTTGACCTTATGCCTGAATGTTTATTCATTATCAGGGATAATTGTGAAATCGAGAGGATGAATGACAGGGCAATTGACAGGTTTGGCGATGTGACCGGAAAGAAATGTTATGAAGCTCTGTTTGGTTCAACCAGCCCCTGTGGAGAAGGGTTCTGCCCAATGAAGAATTTGGGCGATTACAGTCGATACGGGGACATTATAGAACGAAAGATTCATGATGATTTTTATGTCGAATATACTTATGTCCCTTTTGAGGGGTATCTGGGGCATGGCTTGGTGCTGGTGGTGATGCGTGACATTACTAAAAGGAAGATGCATGAATTTGAACTGGCGAGTTATCAAAGCAATATTGAGCGAGTTCTGCATGAAAAGATTGATATCTTGAAAGAAAGTGAAAAGATCCGGGAGCAACTTGCTTGCGAGGTCAACATTTTGCAGAAAGAGGTGCGACGAATGGCCTCTCCTGACAAGATGGTGGGCGAAAGCAGGGTTCTGCTCGATTTGCGGGAGATGATCTATCAGGCTGCCGGATTGGACGTAACGGTCTTGATCACAGGCGAATCTGGGACCGGCAAGGAGCTTGTTGCCGACCTCGTATATCAGCATAGTAATAGGGTTGGCAAACCTTTTCTGAAGCTGAACTGTGCCTCTGTTTCCGAATCCTTACTGGAAAGTGACCTCTTTGGGTATGAAAAGGGGGCATTTACAGGCGCAACAGCCTGTCGGAAAGGGAAATTTGAAATAGCCAATGGTGGCACCCTGTTTCTTGATGAGATTGGTGATATCAGCCCCAAGATGCAGTCTGCTTTATTGCGTGTTTTGCAGAATGGGGAGGTTTCCAGGGTCGGGGGAGGGATGCCGTTCAAGGTGGATGTACGCATAATTGCCGCAACCAATGTCGACCTTGTCAAAGCGGTAGAAAAGGGAACTTTTCGGCGAGACCTTTTTTATAGGTTAAATGTCATCACCCTGCACCAGGCGCCTTTGCGTGAACGCAGTGAAGATATTGTGCAGTTGGCGGCTCATTTTTTGAAAAAATACCGGGATGCATTCAAGAAGGATATAGACTTTCTGTCTGACACGGCCATTGAGCCGTTGCTTCGCTATCCATGGCCTGGCAATATCCGTGAGTTGGAGAATGTTATTCAGCGGGCTGTGCTGCATTGTAAAAGCAATATGATAACCCCTGACGATTTGCAATTTGGCCTTGCCGGTATTTCAACGACCTCGCAGAAAGACTGCCACTTACAGGATGAAGTGGGTGAGGCAATTTTATGCAGGCCGTTAAGGGAAAGTGCTGCTGCTTTCGAGAAAAAGGTTATTACGGCTGCCTTGAAACATTACAGCGGCCAGACAAGTCTAGTCGTCAAAAAATTAGATGTCGGCAAAACCGCTTTGTATGAAAAAATAAAGCGTTATGGAATTAATCCGAAAAAATTTCGTTGAGAATCTCTCCTGGTTCATTTCTTGCATTTCCTTTGTCTCAATATTCCATCGTGTTTTTTTAATTAATGATTGATTGGTAGACGCATAGTGGTTGACGGCTACCTGTTATATCTTCCGCTAAGTTGTCGAGGGGCGGTGATGCTTGAGGCAATATGAGTTGTCATTATCTTAACAAAACAAGTTTTGAATGTTCACTGACAAAAGGAGGGTTGTTTCTCCCCCTGCAGGCTCATTTTGATCAATTTTGTATGACTGACGACTTTATGCAGTGCGAACATTACAATAAGCTTATCAGCGCAAGTGGCGGGGCTTCTTGTTCATCCTCAAGTCGGGTCAGTGATTTGGGGCGAAGGCAGTTTGCCCGTAAAAGAGAGCAGTTTCTTGTTGATCTTGGGCCCTGTGAAAGATCTGGCTCTGTCACCGCAGATTGCGAAGAAAAAGCTTATGTTATTGATTATTCCCAGGGAGGGGTGAGAGTCCGGGTTGCAAAACCACTTTCGCCTCACGATGGGATGTTGAATTTTAAATTTGGTTATGATTTTATTGTTCCGCAACTCGAGGGGTTTGCTACTGTCCGTTGGCAAAAACCTTGTCATGGTAAAGAAGATGGGCCGTGGGAAGCAGGCCTTGCCTTTGAAAGCCATTTTGTGAAGGCGATGATCGCTGTTCAGATGACTCCGTAAACAGTTTCTTCTTGGCTTCGGCCATCCTTTTTTTATCATCCTCTTTTCCGTAAAAAAAATTCGTTATTCCGAAAAACAGGATTTTGCATCGCCGGTTTTGAGCTGGAATGAGTGATTTTATGGATTGCTATTGCATTGGTGTTATCGGCAATTAATTTTTTCTGTAAATCTTGTTGTTAATAAACCGTATGTGTTGGTGTGTGCGGAGAGAGTTTGTTCAATTTACCGGAAAGCGTAGTGTTCGGAGAACCGGAAAAGATCAGCTTTGCGTTGACCATGGGCGGAATGTATTGGCTGGCTCGAGATATGTTTTTAGGCATGGAGTGTGCAAAAGTTAACTGATTATAGGTGTTTGTCGTATAGGTGTATCCTTTTTGGTCGGGGGGGACGGAGAAACCATGTGGGTGGCATGAATGGTGCAATGTGTTAGGACACATGGTTGTTTGGGCAAAGTTTTACAGATGAAATATTCACCTGTAGAAAGGTTTACGTAAATTCCTTATGAAGGAGGGACAAACATGAATAGAAAAATAAGTAAGGTCGGGGCAATGGTTGCGGTCAGTTTGTTTTTTGGGGCGACGATATCTTATGCAGTGCCAACACTTGATAACTATACAGGGGTTGAAGCTGATAGTATTTACCATGATACCGGTGCTTCATATGTATCTATGACAGACCTGACAGATCCCACAAGTGCCACCCATATGATTGAATACGGTATATCTAGTACTGTGGATTATGAGTATCAAATCGGTATGTTTGATTATTTTGCTCCGGAGAATACATTGATTGTTTTAGATACATATGATGGAGCTAATATAACAATAAATAATGTTCATGTTTACACTGATACACACACTGTAGAAAGCGACGCGACTGGTGAAACGGCTTCCATGGGTACCACATGGGGTTATTTTCTTAATGTTTATGGTACTTATCAAGGGTATGAAAATCCTGTTTTTTACTCTGATACTTCTGTTGGTGGAGAGGACTTGGATATCTTCGGTTTCTTTAATGATCCAGGTGGAATTAGTTCAATTGGTTATGATGAAACGGCGATGACTCTAGGTTTCCCAACTATAGATGGTGAACCTAGCCCGTATCTTGTTGTAGGCATCAACGATGTTGCACCTGTCCCTGAGCCAGCCAGTATGTTTCTTCTTGGTACCGGCCTTGTAGGCCTTGTCGGCGCAAGCCGCAAGAGAAAAGCCAGGTTTTTGCAGTCTTAGCATCTGATATTGACGATATTACGGCCATTCAGCATAATTTGCTGGGTGGCCTTTTTTTTAAGATCTGGCTGTATTGGAATGAGTCTTTTTTCTGGTACTCGTGTTTTGAAAATTGGTTCAGGGCTGATATCCAGGGAGTTTGCATGATATTTACTCTCACCAGCATTGGTTACTTTTTTTATGCAAGGTAACTATCTCAGATGACGGAGAACTCCTCATCAGACAGCATTGCCGAAGATTTTGCCAGGGATATCTGGTGTCTCTTTGGTCTGCCGGTGGATAATCTGACCATGGCGTCCACCAAGGTTCTGTTGCGCAACAGGCGCCGGGAGGCTAACGGGCTTGTTCTCGCCACCATCAATGTCAACTGGGTGGTACAGTCCTTTGGTGATCCTATCTTTCGGGACGCCATTCTTAATAGTGATCTGGTTAGTCTGGACGGTCGGCCCCTGCTTTGGTTGGCAAAGTTGCTCGGATATCCCATGACCGAACTTGTTCCTGGGTCAACCCTTATCCAGGAATTGCAGCAGGATAAAAAAACTGGTTCGCCGTTGTCACTTTTTCTTTTTGGTGGTGATGAGGGAGCGGCACAACAGGCTTTTGAGCAGGTGAACAACAATCAAGGTGGCTTGCGGGCGATCGGCGCTTTGAACCCGGGGTTTGGCTCCGTTGAAGAGATGAGCAGTGATGCGGTTATCGCGTCTATCAATCAAGCGGAGCCGGATATCCTTCTGGTAGCCTTGGGCGCTCGAAAAGGAACCCGCTGGATTGAACATAATCGACACCGGCTTAATGCAAGGGTGATCAGCCATCTCGGCGCCACCATTAATTTTTTGGCTGGCACTGTCAAGCGGGCACCGTTGTGGGTGCGGAAGGTCGGCATGGAATGGGCCTGGCGTATTTTGCAGGAGCCGAAACTGTTCAGTCGTTATGCCTCGGACGGATTGACCATACTGCGTTTTATGGCAGGCCGTTTTTTCCTGTGGCGTCAATATCTTGCTTGGCAGAAACGTTTCCGTCATGTAGTAATTAATGACTACGTCGGTGTGTTAGAAGTTGGTGGGCAAATGACTCTCTCTCTAGGCCGTAACCTGAAGGGAGCAAAAGACTCGGCTATTCGACGGATTTTCAGCGATTATGTTTGTTCAGGAAAGGATCTGGTTCTTGATTTTGAGCAGACCGAGTTTGCTGATGGTTCCTTCATGGGCTTGCTTCTCCTCCTTGTTAAACACCAGCAGCGAAATGGCCGGAAACTCGAATTTGTTAATGTTCATGGCCAACTGGCTAGCCTGTTTAAACTGTTTTGTGTTCGGGAGGCCGTTCACTGATGGCTCGCCCGATAATTCTATTTTCCGGTTCGCGGCGTTGATGCGGATCAGGTGTTGATTGATCATGGATATTCTTGTCTGCGGCGGCGCCGGCTATATCGGCGCTCATATGGTGAAGATGCTTGCCGGTTTGGGGCATCGGGTGACGATTTTTGATAACCTCACCACCGGTCATCGTGATGCTGTGCGCTGGGGCGAGTTGGTGAAGGGCGATCTTCTTGATCCAGCAGCCCTTGACGCCCTGTTCAAGGGGCGTTGTTTCGAGGCGGTGATGCATTTTTCCGCCAAGTCACTGGTGGCCGAATCAGTGGCCGATCCCGCCCTCTATTACGCCAACAACGTCACTGGCACTTTGAATCTGCTGGCAGCCATGCGAGCGCACGGGGTTGAAAAGTTTATTTTTTCCTCCTCAGCGGCAATCTTCGGTAACCCGGTGCAGGAGTTCATCGACGAAGGTCATCCCAAGAGACCTATCAACCCCTATGGCGCCACCAAGCTGATGGTGGAAGAGATCCTTGGCCATTACCAGCAAGCCTATGGCATGCGTTCGGTGAGCCTGCGCTACTTCAATGCCGCCGGCGCCGACCCGGTCGGCGAGATCGGTGAATCGCACCAGCCTGAAACCCATCTCATTCCCAATGTCCTCCGCTCTCTGCTGGTCGAGGGGGAATCGCTCAAGGTGTTCGGTAATAAATATCCCACCACCGACGGCACCTGTGTCCGTGATTACATCCATGTCGAAGATCTCTGCCGGGCGCATCTGCTTGCCCTGGAGTTTCTGGCAGACAATCTCGGCGTCTACGGTGTCAACCTGGGGAACGGCGTTGGCTTTTCGATCTTGGATGTAATTCGGGCTGCCGAGGTGGTGTCCGGTCGGAATATTTCCTACACCCTAGCCCCGCCTAGGTCAGGTGATCCGGCCACCCTTGTGGCAGATTGTACCTTGGCTCGCAAACAGCTCGGTTGGGAGCCGAGGTATACGGATATTAACGAGATCATTGCCACGGCTTGGGCGTGGCATCAGTCGTCTGGTTTTGATTAGATGCTTCTCAGATTCTAAAAACTGTTGAAATGTGCTTTTCGTGGTTTTCTTGTTTCCATGCAGTCCGGTCCTAATATTGCATTTTGGGGCATCCCCTAATGCACCGTCAAGCGAGGCTGAATAAGGTATGACCCCACTTGTTCCCATAATGCTCTTCGGCTGGGTGCCGCTGACCATCATTCTCTTTTACAGTCTTCCACCCCACCGGGCGGTGCTGGTGTCGATGATCGGTGGCTGGTTGCTGCTTCCTTCCACTGGCTACAACTGGCCGGGGATACCGTCATACGAAAAGTATACTGCTATCTCACTGGGCCTGGTCTTGGGCGCTCGGCTTTCCGGTCAGCGACACAGGGTTGATTTTAAATGGAAGCTCTACGATCTCCCCATGGTTATGTGGTGTCTCTCTCCGATTTCCGCTTCGCTGGCTAACCAGCTTGGTTTCTATAACGGGCTGTCCGGCTTTTACAGTCAAGTGATGACTTGGGGCATCCCTTATCTTGCCGGTCGCATTTACTTCAAAGACAATGCAGCTTTGCGGGATTTGTGTCTGGGGATCGTGATAGGAGGCATGGTTTATGCTTTGTTATGCCTTTACGAGATCAGAATGAGCCCCCAACTCAACAATATTTTTTATGGTTTTTTCCCACATAGTTGGCGTCAGCATTTCAGGTACGATGGTTGGCGGCCAATTGTTTTTATGCAGCATGGGCTAATGGTTTCCCTGTGGATGGCACTCAGCACCACCGTAGCATTTTGGCTGTGGCGAAGTCGTGCGGTTGTGCGCATTGGATGGTTCCCCATTGCTTTCATCGTCGTGGTCTTAATTGTAACTACCGTCCTTTGCAAATCCGCTAACGGTTGGTTCGCTTTGTTGATAGGTTGTGGAGGTTATGTTGTCCACCGTATCTTTAAGTGTAACATCGCCTTCACCATGCTTTTATTGGCAATACCGCTTTATTTAATAATGCGTATATCTGGAATAATTAACGGTAGAGACATAGATGTGTTGGTGGGCAAGGTGTTCGATGTAGAGCGCACCAAATCATTGGCGATAAGATTATTGCAAGAGGATCTGTTCACCCGCAAAACGTTGGAAAGACCGTTTTTGGGGTGGGCAGGTTATGGCCGTGGTTGGCCGGTTGATCCAGATACCGGGAGACCGCTTATAAAAATGATAGACTCCCTGTGGTTAATTACGTTCAACACCAAAGGTTTTTTGGGGCTCGTTTCTTTGGTTGTTGCCATGTTGATCGGCCCCTGGCATTTACGTCCAACTGTGAAGAGTTCAAAAGAGATGGGAGTAGTCACTATGATGCCTGTTATGCTGAGCCTGATCGTGGTTTTGTTTATGATCGATTCTCTTTTTAATGCCATGGTAAATCCGATTTATATTCTTATTTCAGGAGCGCTTGTCGGATGGCATCTGGGCCAGAAAGCTGCTTCCATCGAATAATGATAAACGTCTTTTGCTAGTCTTTTGCTAGTTCAAGAATACTCAAATGATATCTGCACGCCATATGAGCTTTCTTAAATCAACAAAGAAACAACTTCGCCACCATATCGGTCCGCCTTTGCAGGCTCTTGGTTATGCAACGGGATTCATGCAGTTGACGGCTCGTTTCAGGCGGATCAATGGTGCGATTATCTTGATGTACCACAGCGTTGCCGATGACGCGCATAGCAAATGGGTTGATCCTCGCAATCATGTACCGGCCGTTGTTTTTCGGAAACAGATGGAATTTCTCGCCCGGGAGCGGAGGGTTGTTGCTTTGACCGATCTCATTGCCATGTTGCACCGGGGCCGAACCCCTGAAACCGGGACCGTTGTCATTACTTTTGACGACGGCTATCTGGACAATTTTACCATCGCGGCCTCGATTCTCGACTATTACGGCCTGACGGCCACCCTTTTTCTGCCTACCGTCTATATCGACCGGGAGGAAGCCCAATGGGTGGATCAGGCTTATACCGCATTCAAATTCCGGACAAAACATGTCCTGACTTGGGGTCAGTCGATGAAAACTTTGTTTGATCTTGACGATGCCAAGCAGTATGTCGACGGGTATCAAGCTGTGTGTCAGGCGCTCCTGAGTGCCTCCGCAATCCAGCGACGTATCTTGCTGGATGATCTACACAAGCAACTTCAACCGGCTAGTCATCCGCCACGCCTGACTATGAACTGGGACGAAGTGAGAACACTGCTGGGCAATCACCACTGCTTCGAAATCGGTGGCCACACTTTGGAGCACGCCGATCTGACCAGTATCTCCCATTCAGAGGCAAAAAATGAGTTGATTGCCTGTTCTCAACGTATCAAAGACGAATTGGGTGTGCAGCCATGTCATTTTTCTTTTTGTTATGGCAGAACTTCGGAGCCATTGCGACAGTTGGTTTCCCAGGCCGGATTTGAAGCTGCTTTTGGAGCATGTGGTAACGACCCGGTGGTGACCCATGCTACCGACCTTTTTGATTTGCCCCGTTTGGAAGCCCCGGCTTCGATGCGGTGTTTTGACTTGCTAACCAGTCCGGCAAATACAGGCATCTGGAGGAAACTTGGTCGAGGAACTGCAACATGTTGCCCACCACAAAGGCAAGAAAGGTCGCAATGGGTTGGCTAATAATACCTCCGCAGAAATGTTTGGGAGGCACCATGGCAATTCACTCAGGCGAGTTGTTGGGGAAAATCTGGCGACGCTGCAAGCGGTACTATCACCTGTGGTTTTGCCGCCAGAATTACATCTTTAAATACGATGGGCCTATTCTCCCTCAACAACGTTCTGATTGTAAGTACGAGAGTTATGAGTCATTCGATGAGCTGCCTGAACACGTGAAAGTAGATATCTGCGCCGATGGTGATGCAAGTCGCCTGGAAGCGGACAAACTCGAGTTGGGTGAGAATGCAATACTCTGGGTAGCCTTTATAGATGGCTGCGTCGCGACCACGGTCTTCACACGCAAGGGAAAGCATTTTCGTCGATGGTTTCTTGATCTGCAACCTGCAGATGTCGTTGTTTTTCGGCTACGCACCCTCCCGGTATTTCGTGGGCGTGGACTTGCCCCTGCACTTATTCGTCATGCCATATACGCACAGTCCGGCACGGACAAATCCGGACAAGCTTACATTGACTGCCGTACATACAACAAAACTTCAAAGCGGTGCATCGAAAAAGCGGGGTTCAAATGTGTCGCAACCAAGAAAGCTATCAAGCGTGAGTGGACTTTGTATGACTGAATTACTTGCTTGCTGGTTGGGGATATGGGGGATATTCGGTAGATGACATTAGTACGCACAAAAGTTACCGCTGTAATCGTTGCCTATGAATCTCGAGACATTATAGGCATGGCTCTTGACTCACTCTATCAAGCACAACAGGCAGGTGTTGCTAATGTG
>JAOTSI010000308.1 GCA_029865005.1 Desulfobulbaceae bacterium | reverse complement strand
TATTGGAGCTAATGTGGGTACTACCTCTACTGCTGCTTTAGCAGTTATCGGGGCGACTCCCAATGCTAAGCGACTGGCAGGAGCACATGTGATTTTTAATTTGCTTACCGGACTGGGTGCTATGATTCTTTTACCCTATTTTTTAAATCTCATTACCCATATTGATCGATTATTTGGAGCGGCATCTTCCCCAACTAGATTCTTAGCATTATTTCATACTGTTTTTAATGTGGTTGGTGTGTTGGTGCTTTATCCTCTAACTGATCGTTTGGTGTCATTTTTGCTACAACGATTTCGTTCAGTGGAGGAGGATGAGGGCCGGGCTCGCTATCTGGATGGTAATGTGGCAAGAACACCGGTATTGGCCCTTAATGCTCTCTCCATGGAGCTTCGCAGGGTCTGTGAAATTGCCAAACGTATGGCCGGGGGAGCTATTAGCTCAGAGTCTGGAGCGGGTTCGAATTTGTATTCCGATAAAGCTATTATTGACAATTTAGTCAGTGAGGTGGCTAAATTTGGGAAAAAGATTCAAAGGGGATACGTGCCAGCTGAATTGGATCACGAGTTGCCTCATGCATTTAGAGTTTCCGGTTACTATAATGATATAGCAGAGTTGTCGCTGGAAGTAGCTAGGCTACAAGAAGGTGTATCCACAATGGAAGAGACATTGCTCGAAGAGCTTAATGGTTTTAAACGAGGGGTGGTGAAGTATCTGGAAACTGCAGACTCTGATATCGATACCTATAGCCTTGATGGAAGTAGGGAGCAGCTTGAGCAGCTTCAGGAAAATTACCGAGCTTTGAAATCGCGGTTTTTAAAATCGGCTAGTAAGGGTGAGCTCTCCGTGGGGCAGATGGTGAGAAATCTTGATTTGATTGCCCGTTTGCGTAGAATAGGTGAACAAGCGGAAAAAGGAGCTAGGTATCTCGACTCCATTCATAAAGCAAAAAGTATCCTTGAAAAGGATATTGAAACTGATATGAAATCCTCTTCTTATAGCTTTAGTTGACCACTTACAGATTCGCACTATATTAAATCAGCTAGTTACTAACCTTGTGACCAGGTACTTTTAGAATCATGCTGCGATAATGAATATTAATCACGAGACAAAGTTTTTTGATATATTTAATAGGATGAATCATTTTCATCATCAATTTTGACTTGGAACTCGGATGAAATAAATTGCGCAAAAAATGTATCGTATATTTTTTCCGTGTTCCTTACTAGGTAATCCCTCTACATGGGGATGGAATTTTATGCATTCTCTTAATTATCGTCTGCGAAAAGTATTATATCTTACTGTCCTTACCCCCTTGTTATTCTTTGCGCTATGGTGGGCATGGATGAGTTTTGGGGAAGAGAAGCAGTCGTCTCTGGTCCATCAACGTGACGTGGGTCAATTAGTCGTTGCTGAAATTGATTCTCATCTCATGTGTATTGAGCGGGAATTATCCACTGCCTTTCATGACCATGTTGGTTTGGAATTATCCCTTGATAAGCGTAAAAGCATATTGGGAGATCTTTTTTCTCGTTATAACTGCCTAGTTTCTTTGTCTTATGTTGACAGAGACGGCAAGGAGTTAATGCGTATTGGTGGTAGTGATCGTCCACCTCTCGTAGTCCCAGATTATACTCTTGATCACGCTTTGTTAAATTCGTCACAAGAAGAAAGAAGCTATTTCAATGTGCAGCGCGGTGGTGATGGCGAGGCAGGGTTGTTGGTTATAATTAATACGCCAGTACCTTCGTTATCTGGAGATTCTAACGGTGGAACGCTCATTGCTGGGATACGTCTTCATAATTTTTTCAATGTTAGAGACTATGATTTAAAGGCATCAGATTTAACTTTGTATGTGGTTGATGGTCGAGGGCGTTTGGTTGATTCTTCTGGGGGTGGACAAGGTGAACTAAATAACATGTCATTTTTAAATTCCCATGAGTGGGTGGAGGAGACTCGCCTTGATAACGGTGAAAAGGTGTTAAGGGCCGTGGTGGAGAAACGTTACAATACGTTAGAACTATATTTTGTTGTACAACGGCCTTTGCAGTCATTCTTTAGACAATTGCCTGTTCTTTTATCAAGGATATGGTTGGTTATTTTACTTGTTAGCGTTGTGGCTCTGTACCTGGGGCGAGTGGCGGTAGGTAAAATTACCGAACCTCTCAATAAGCTGATAGATGAGGCTCGTCTTGTTAAAGATACTGATGCTGAATTGAGGGTTCAGGTGAGCCCCCATGATGAAGTAGGGGAGTTGGCTGTAATTATAAATGAGCTGGCCGTGTCTTTGCGTGATTCTATCTCTTCTTTAAAACGGGAAGTTTATGATAAAGAACAAGCAGAGAAGCAGGGTGCATGTTATCGAGCTTTTTTTCAAGGTGTGATTGATGTGATGGACGAGGTCATTCTTTACAAGGATCATGATTGCAAGCTTCTGGGTTGTAATAAGGCTGCAGAAGAATTGCTTGGAGCTTCTCGACAGGATCTGAATGGAAACATTGGGGTAGCGGATATTATAGCGGCTAATGATGCCGTTGTATTAAAAGAAAGCGATTATCGAGCAATGCAATCAGGTAGGTTGTTGCGTATGGAGGATTGGGTTGAATATCCTGATGGGAGACGCTTGCTGTTAAATACCTTAACGGCTCCAGTTTATTTGGAAAATGGCGAGATCTCAGGTTTGGTCAGGGTAAGTCGCGATATTACAACAACAAAAAGTAATGATATGGAGCTTGCAACATTGCGAGATCAGGTATCAGAGTTGCGAAAAGAAGAAGTGGTTGGGACGTTTGCTGTTGGAGTTGCTCATGATTTCAACAATTTGCTTGGTGCGATATTGGGATATACTGAAATGGTAATGGAAGAGCTCGCGACGGATTCTCAGACACGGAAGGATTTAGAGAATGTTATGGATGCGAGTATGAGGGCTAAGGATTTGGTTTACCAGATTCTAGCTTTTGCTAGGGGAACCGAAGGGGAGGGTATTGTTATGACCCCTGTTTCGTTAGTAAAGGAATTGTCAAAAAAAATAAGTGAGAGTCTGCCTCAATCCATAGAGATGGTAATGGATATTGACCCAGATTGTGCAGCCATTTCTATGGATCCTTCCGATCTGTATCAGCTATTATTAGAGTTATGCGCTGAGGCTCGTCGAGTAATGGCTGATGCCATTGGGGTTTTAAAAGTAAAATTGAATAATGAGACATTAAGTGTAGAAGAATTTTCTGGAAAGTCGGTGGGGGGAACTGATGAATATTTGAAACTTGAAGTGAGCTATGCTTTGGTTTCACAACAGGATAATGAGTTGAAAAAGCATATTGAGCCGTTTTATACTTCTACGGTGACTCCAACGCTTGTCGCTGGTGGGGAATCTGCTCTGGTTCGACAGCTTGTGGAAAAAAATAATGGTGTGTTCATGACGGATGTTGATCCCGGTAAGGAAACCAAGTTTCGGGTCTATTTTCCGGTGGTGAGAGAAGAGAGTGAATAGGAGTGACAGTTGTTGAACTATTTTTTATGTAACTGTACAGATACCATTTAATCTGCGTACGAGCTGATTGGCTTGACAATAGAGTCCTACGGTTCATCGGCCAGCGTGCATAGCTTTTCGAAATTATTAAACAGTTATTGCTTTATCACTATAAGATATTCTAAGTCATTTCCAGTGAACGGTGTCTATCTTTTTTAAGCTTTTTTATAACCGTCCACCGGGTTGAAAAGAGAAGTTCCATCACATTGACCTCCTAAGCGTTCACCAGTGCCGTGGATGTGTGCAAGCAGGTCGTTGAATGTTTACGCTTTTTTAATGGAAATGGGTTCTCCAGCGTGGAGGGTTCCTGGTGTAATGACTTTAGCAAATATGCCTTCTCTGGGCATGATGCAATCGCCTACTTGTTTGAAAATAGCACATCCCTGGTGGCATTTTTTGCCGATTTGAGTGACCTCTAATTCTGTTTCACCAGCTGTTAACAGGGTACCAATCGGCAACTCGGCAAGTTTTATCCCTTTAGTCGTGATGTTTTCAGCAAAGGCTCCTGGGTCAAGTTCAAGGCCTTTAGCTCGCATTATATCAATTGATTCTTCCGCCAGCAGGCTTACTTGACGATGCCAGTCCCCTGCGTGGGCATCTCCCTTGATGCCATGGTCCACTAATAATTCAATTTGTTTCACCGGGATTTTGTTAACCCCTTTTTTTTCGCTGATATTGAGTGAAATGATAGTCCCCATTGTTAAGGCTTCCTTTTATGAGTTCGTTGATTTAGGAACTTGGAAAAAATATAACTTACAATCTCGTTTCTGTTCCGAATACCTTATTTCCGCAGCCCTAACCTTTTGGCCTGATCTCTGCGTTAGGGGATCTTCCAAAAAATATTCTACCCTACTGACTTGTCTATGGCTCTGTCTTCTGTGTTGCGTCAAGGGTTACATACAACAAGTATGCGCCCCTTGGCACGCGCTTTAAAGACGAATCCCTATTCTACGCCATTCGGGTAGATTATTTTCTTCTAAGTTCCCTTATCCTTGTGGCTGCATGAGGTCGGTACTCAAATATCTTTCTCCGGTGTCTGGTAGTATTACAATGATATTCTTATTTTTATTTTCAGAGCGTTGGGCAAGTTTTATTGCCGCAGTCATGGCTGCTCCTGATGAGATGCCACAAAGTATACCTTCTTTTAGCGCAAGTTCTCTGGCGGTGTCAAATGCTTCCTCATTGCTAACTTGCACGACCTCATCGATAACTTTCTGATCCAGGATGCTTGGAATAAAGCCTGCCCCGATGCCTTGTATTTTATGGGGACCTGGTTTACCGCCGGAGAGAACCGGCGAATTAGTTGGCTCAACCGCAATCGCTTTAATTTCAGAATTTTGTGTTTTTAGATATCCACCGGTCCCGGTGATGGTGCCGCCAGTACCAACCCCGGAAACAAGGAAGTCTATTTGTCCGTTGGTTTGCTGCCATATTTCAGGGCCGGTTGTTTTTCGATGAATGGCTGGGTTGGCAGGATTAGAAAATTGGTTGGGCATCCAGGCCATGGGGTTTTTATCTGTTAAGGACTGGGCGTGAGCTATGGCTCCTTTCATGCCTTCGGCACCGGGGGTTAATACTAATTCCGCTCCGAGATGGGTTAAAAGTTTGCGGCGCTCTATGCTCATAGTTTCAGGCATGGTTAAGATTAGTTTGTAGCCTCGGCTGGCACAAACAAAGGCTAGTCCGATACCGGTGTTGCCGCTGGTCGGTTCGATAATGGTGGTGTTTTTATTCACTGAGCCATCTTTTTCAGCAGTGTCGATCATGGCGACGGCTATGCGATCCTTGACACTCCCCAGGGGGTTGCTTGATTCAAGTTTGGCGGAAATTGTAACCCCTAACTCATTAGAATAGTTTGATAGGAGGACAATGGGAGTGTCGCCAATGGCTTGGGTTATATTGTTTATGGGTTCATTCATTGTCGTCTCCCTTTGTTTTTTTACCGATATAGACCAGTTCAGGTCGTTTGAGAACAACTTTGGTGTCCGGGCCAACACTTTGAGTAAGCCAGACGTTACCTCCTACCACCGAACGGGCTCCTATTACCGTGTCGCCTCCCAGGATGGTGGCGTTGGCATATATGATTACCTCATCTTCTATAGTGGGATGGCGTTTATTATCGCGGAGCTTGACACCAGCGTCCTTGGGTAGGGATAAGGCT
Organism: Desulfobulbaceae bacterium; assembly: GCA_029865005.1. GTDB lineage: Bacteria > Desulfobacterota > Desulfobulbia > Desulfobulbales > Desulfobulbaceae > JAOTSI01. Next base: position 55 of record JAOTSI010000308.1, on the reverse strand, counting down.
CCGAGAGTGACGCCCTGGTAGAGGCGTACTCTATTACCGATATTAGAGGTGGCAC
>JAOTSI010000307.1 GCA_029865005.1 Desulfobulbaceae bacterium | reverse complement strand
CCGGGCGGCCACAGAGGGCCGCCCCTACGACTCCCTGATAGGGTTAACGTTTCGTGAAACTGGAAACATTGTGAAAGTCTTCTAGTTTTCCGGGATCTGTAGGGGCACCCCCCATTGCCGTCAGGCTAAGGAGGGCGATCGCAAGGATCGCCCCTACGCACGCCCGCAGCATTTCGGTATATATGACTAAATGATTAATGCACTAAACTTACATATATTATGATGTTAGTGCGTAGGGTACGTTTTACGCACCATTAAAAAGACCTGGCCCCGTACGCGGCATTATCACTCATTTTCGTTTATCCATAAGGTTCGAAAACGGTGCATAAAATGCACCCTACCCAGCTTTAGAATTTCAAGGGAATCTCTCGGTTCAGCCGGGCACCCACAGGGGGGTGCCCCTACAGCGCACAATAAGATGCAAATTCTTTTTTTATTGCAATATCGAGCTGTTGCGGAAATTAGCCTGACGGCTATGGGTGCCCGGCAAAATCGAGAGCGACCCTTGTAAAGCTTAAGTCAGCAGCGATCACTTCCTCCTCCTCTCCCCTTCCTTCCCTATTTTTTTTCAATCCACACCACTCCCCGATTCCAAAATAAAACGACTTGTTTTCATGTCGTAATAAGTAACCGTATTTCTGGTATCGTATATTTGTTCAAGGGCTTCCTGTCGCATAAATAGTAAATGCGATCGGAAGTGGTATGTCGAATATACGGTACCGGTGTCAGCGGTATAGCTCATAGCCGTCAGACTCAGTAGTGTAACTAGCTAACATGCGAAATTATAAGAGCATAATTATATATTTAAATTGGTTGCTCTTTTTGGCCTGACGGTTATGGGTGAGCGTTTACAAAGATATATTATTGTATACAAGTATGTTGCATGTCTGGTATACGGATACAGTAATAGTGCTACTGAGTATCAACTATTTCCGAGTAGAATACTTTTTTGCAATACCGGATTAATGCTTTCATTAGGGTGATCAACAAAGATTGCTGCATTGGAACACGATGATAAAGTTTATTCGATGATAATGAATATAAATTGTATGTCCGATTTTATCGGAAATAACCTTTCTAAGGATTAATGTTTTGAAAATAGATCTAAGAAATATAAAATGGAGCATAGGTGATGATGGTTTAGTGTTTATCTAAAATCCTACTACTGTTTTTTGCTTGCTCAATAAAAAGAAATGATTTTTTGTTAAAGTAATATCTCCTTGTTGAGCAATTATAACGTTAATTGTAACAGTAGTCAGGGTGGGGAGATGTATTTATGGATATATCAGTAATAAATTGGAATATGGGTGGAGGAAAATTTCTCAAACTAAAAAGTGAACAGAGGGATGCATTTATGGCTTCTCTGAACCAAGCACTTGCAGAGCTGTGTGTAAAACATCGACCGGATATTGTTTGCCTTCAAGAAGTAACGAGATATCGAAGAGTGGGTGGTGAGGTGGTTGACCTCATTTCTCCTCCACCAGGTTATTATTATAAAATGGTTCCCCTGGTGGATACTGAAAATAACTCTCATCCTGTGCGGTGGAGTAAGTATAAAAAGGCAGGAAATTGGGCAGATGAAGATTACATAGGGCAGGGGAGTGGTTTTTTGTGGAGAGTTGATCTGGCTCATGCCTCAGTTTGGGATTTTGAAGAAGGAACCTGTTCTGATGATTTGGAAGTGGAAAATGTGCCTGTTGAAACAGGGCTGTTTACCGGGGATCGGGATACGGAACCAAGATCTGCGGTTTTGGCTCACTTTATAATTCAAAGTAGTGATAAGCAGCTCATTTATGATATTTACCTAGCAAATAATCACCTTACTACCCTCAAAGGGGAGCGGGAAGGTATACCGGATATTGATAGGATAGGGTCGGCGGTGAGGTGTAAGCAGGTGAATACCCTATTACACGGTATCGTGTCTCGACATGTTGTTTGGTCTCAGGAGTTGAAAGGAATTGATGATGATCGTCAGTCATTATACCTTTTGTGTGGAGATTTTAACGCGGCCCAGCGGTCCGCAGAAATTCAAATGGTGTTAAATGCAGGCTTTCGTGATGTTTGCCCGGATAAAGGGTTGGGGAATAAAGCTTGCGGTTTGGGAAGCCCACCGTCTCATACTGTTGACTATGTTTTTGTCTATTATGTTGAGCGGAGGCAGGATATTGAAGAAAGATTTTTGTCGACAGTAGGGCGAAATCCTGCTCCAGATCTGGAGTTTAAGGTTTCTGATCATTTTCCGGTGGTTGCGGTGTTGCCTGTTGGGTAGAGTTGATTATTTATGGGTTAATTATCGGCTTTATAAAGGAAGATTTTAGCTTGTAAGGGGGCAGTGTTGTTGCTTTAAGGCTTGCGAGGGTTGTATTCGGTTTAGCCGGGCACCCACAGGGGGGTGCCCCTACAGCCGTCAGGCTAATTCGGAGAAGTTAAAGGTATTGCAGTTTAAAACAAGCATGTAGCCTATCTCGGACTGTAGGGGCACCCCTTGTGGGTGCCCGTCTTAATTACCCTAAACTACAAGCATTTATTTGTTGCTAACAGTTAATATAAAAATAATAATTTTCTATTTTTTTAATTAGCTCAGCGGGCACCCACAAGGGGTGCCCCTACAGTGCGCAGCAAGATGCAAGTTTGGTTTGCATTGCAATATCTTGCTATTATAAGAGCTAGTCTGACGGCTATGGGGGGTGCCCTTACATCTTTCGGATAGGATCAACGTTTCGTAAAATTTACAACTTTTGCTTAAGTCTTTAATATTGTTCTTGTTGGTGCCGGTCAACTACTTGGAGGATTATATGTATGATGATAACAGTATAGAAGCTTTATCTAGATCCGTGCTGCATTATCTTAAATATTCCAGGGTGAAAAAGTGGGGGGACCATACCTCCGAAGATATCTACTTTGCATTGGCGTCCACCCTTCGAGATCGTTTGGTGGCGGGAATGCTCGACACTGAGCAGCGTTATAGAACTGGAAATGTCAAGCGGTTGTATTATCTTTCCATGGAATTTTTAATTGGTCGGTTGCTTGGAAATAATCTTATTAATATGAGATTGGATGATGTCTGTAGAACTGCAATTCAGAATCTGGGTGAAAATATTGAAATGCTAGAGGGCATGGAGAGGGATCCTGGTTTGGGTAACGGTGGTTTGGGTCGTTTGGCTGCGTGTTATCTTGATTCCCTCGCAACCCTTGATTTGCCGGGGTTTGGGTATGGTATAAATTATCAGTATGGTCTCTTTAAGCAGGTTATTCAAAATGGTTTTCAGCTTGAAAAACCCGATAATTGGTTGCGGCAGGGTAGCCCTTGGTTACTGGAGAGACCTGGTGAGAGTATATTGGTGCCCATGTATGGTCGGGTGGTTGAAGAAACTGATCGAGAGGGACATAAAAGCCCAATGTGGCTTGACTGGCATTTAGTGGTTGGGATGCCCTATGATGTTCCAGTTGTAGGTTTCGGTGGGAAAACGGTTAATTATTTGCGATTGTATACCGCCTTGGCTTCTGATGAATTTGATATGCAAATATTTAATAAGGGGGATTATTTACATGCGGTACGTCAGAAAATTGATACGGAGACCATAAGTAAAATTCTCTACCCAACGGATTCCTTTGAAAAAGGTCAAGAGCTTCGTTTGGCGCAGGAATATTTTCTGGTGGCGTGTAGTGTTCGTGATATCGTAAATAAGTTCCTTAAAGGTAATAGTAGCTTGGTAGATCTTCCTGCTAAGGTAGCAATTCACCTCAATGATACTCATCCAGCGTTAACTGTCGCGGAATTGATGCGCTTATTGGTGGATGAGAGAGATCTCCCATGGGAGCGGGCCTGGGAGATCACCGAGAAAACATGCGCTGTCACTAATCATACTTTGTTGCCCGAAGCTTTAGAAACCTGGTCAGTGCATTTAATGGGGAAGCTTTTACCAAGGCATCTTCAAATAATATATGAGATCAATCATCGGTTTTTGGAGCAAGTTGAATTGCGATGGCCGGGAGATGAGAAACGACGTAGAGATATGTCTTTGATTGGAGAAGAGCAGGGTGGGAAGGTGAGAATGATCAATATGGCGGTGGTTGGGAGTCATTCTGTAAATGGAGTGGCTCAATTGCACAGTCGGTTGATTAAAGAAAACCTTCTTCCTAATTTCTATGCGTTATGGCCAGAGAGGTTTAAAAACGTCACTAACGGCATTACTCCTCGAAGATGGCTTTTGAAGGCGAACCCATTGTTGGCCAACCTGATTTCCGAGGCCATTGGGGATGGTTGGATTACCGAGTTGGCCGAGCTTGCACAGTTAAAAAGTTTTGCTGATGATTCGCTTTGGTTGGGAGATCTGCATCGGATTAAGCGAAAGAATAAGGAAGCACTTGGACGGTATATCAAGAAAAATATCGGTGAATCAATTGATCCAGATTTTCTTTTTGATGTGCAGGCTAAGCGTTTTCATGAGTATAAGCGGCAGTTGTTAAATGTGTTTAGAATAATATATGATTATCTGCAGCTGGTGGAAGATGGGACGGCACCGAAAGTTCCACGAGTATACATCTTTGCCGGTAAGGCTGCTCCCGGATATCAGGCGGCCAAGTTGCATATTAAGCTAATTAATAATCTAGCAACAATTATAAATAAAGATCCTCGGGCCGACGGGTACATGAAGGTGGTATTTATCCCTGATTACCGGGTAACAGTTGCGGAGAAGATTATCCCGGCCACTGATCTTTCAGAACAGATTTCCACAGCAGGAATGGAGGCGTCAGGAACCGGGAATATGAAGTTTGCCCTGAACGGTTCATTAACCATAGGAACGTATGATGGAGCCAATATTGAAATAGCTGAGGAAGTGGGTGGTGAAAATATATATATTTTTGGCATGAGCACTGTAGAGGTTGGGCAGCTCCTTGGGGAGGGCAATTATAATCCATGGGATTACTATTATAAGTATGAGCCGATTCGGAGAGTGCTTGATGCATTGGCTGGTGATCGGTTTTGCCCTTCAGAGTCTGGTCTTTTTCATCCAGTATTTCGATCAATTGTTGATGAGGGAGATAGGTATTGCCTGCTTCCAGATTTTTTGGCGTATATCGAGGCCCAGGCCCAGGTGGCTAGTGATTATTTGCAGACAGAGTTTTGGACACGTAAAACGTTGGCCAATATAGCAGGGATGGGAATGTTTTCCAGTGATCGAGCAGTGATGGAGTACGCTGAAGGGATATGGGGTTTGCCTGTGGGTAAATTGTAAGGGACTTTTATTATTTTCTGCGGTCCTAAAAATAACCTGGCAGAGTTACGATGGAAAATGATTTTTACCAAAAACTTACTAAGAGAATTGGCCGGGATCATCTTAGCAAAAGATTGTCCAAGCAGGTTAAATATGCCTCAAAGGTTTATAGCAAGGGTGGGTATTCAACCTTCCATCTTGAAAACATAACATTTCTTTATGTTTCTCTTAAGTTCATTCTTCGCACCTTAGGGCTTTATCAGCGAGGGTGTAACAATACGCTTGAGTATCGTGTAGAAAAAAATCGAGTTAAGTTAACAAATATGAATCCCAAGTTTGAGGGATTTCGTATTTTGCAGTTATCTGATTTGCATTTTGACGCTATTGGTGATGGGGGGAGTAAGCTCCTTGAGCTTGTCCGTGGGGTAGAAGCAGATCTCTGTGTGGTGACAGGTGATTTTCGATTTCTTGATTATGGTGACTATTATTATGTTTGTCATCTGGCTAAAGAATTCTTCAGGAGTT
>JAOTSI010000306.1 GCA_029865005.1 Desulfobulbaceae bacterium | reverse complement strand
ATCTTGCGCCTTATATTCACTAAGCCGTAATATTTCATCAATAGCCTCTTCCACCGCTGGTCTAATAAACCCACAAGTATTGACTAAAAGGAGCTGAGCTTTCTCAGGCTCCTCAACCACGGAATAACCGGCATTCTCTAGTACTCCGAGCATTACTTCACTGTCGACGAGATTTTTCGGACAACCAAGACTAACAATGTGAACTGTTTTCATGATAATTCCATAAAATTTGGATTACGGAGTAATTCACACAAACCTGCAAGAACCTCCCCTGATTTAATGCGAAACTCTTTATACTTAAACATCGGCCGCCAAGGTTTACGCCATAATTCATCGGAAACAAACATCAAAGAAGCAAACTGAACTCTCCGATATGCAGCGACGGAACAAAGGGCTGAATATTCCATATCCACAGCCATTATCCCCTCCCTTTTATACTTTTCCACTTTTTCATAGGTTTCCCTATATGGAGCGTCCGTGGTCCATATGGGACCGCTACAGAATTGATTACCTTGAGATGTAAGCCACGACTCAAGCGATGCCTGACAAATTTTGTTTCTTTCGGCCTCTGTTCCACCTTCAATCATATAATGACTACTGGTTCCTTCCTCGCTTTTAGCCCATGAAGGAAGAAACAAATCCATGGCTCGTAAATTCGGGTTTAAGGAACCACACCAACCATAAAGAATTATGGTCTCAGCCCCCAGGGCAATGAGCTTTTCGAGGTTTAAGACCGCCATGGGTGCGCCAACTGAAGGACCGGCTACAAATATTTTCCCATCACTATGAAGATTAGAGTTAAAAAGAAAATATTTTTTCATTTCTTTAGTCACCAATTTATTGATAAAAAATTGATGATCAGTTGGATTAACCGCTAAAATTCCTACAGGCGGGAGCTGCGGCTCTCCCCTTACCCTAGTGGGCTCTATTATCGCCTGCTCCATAGCTTTCATCATCCATATATTGATTTATAATTGACCGTATCTATACCGCGAATTATCTATTCTCCCAATCAATTTATTGAGACCGTCGACCTGCGAAATTATTATTTGATTGTACTAGGCTAAAAAAGGGAACAAAAGATGCAGTAACAGGGAGAGGAAAAGCGGATAAAGAACAGCTGTTAGCGTTTACCAGAAACATGTCTACGCACGATCAGGTAAGATTAACCTAGGATTTATAGCTCACCAGCCTGCTCACACACATCCGCAGCACTGGCGAAGACTTAACGAACCGATATCGTAAGCTTTTCTTTTAAAGTCAATGAACGGTTAAGAACAGCTAACAAAGAAAACCTAGGCTAAATAACAAATTCGTACTTGATCAAAGAATCTTTAATTGACTAACCCAATTGATCGAAAGCTTGTAAGTGGTCATAACTGTCACAAATTTAGGCAGTGGCCGCTACTTACTATAAGCCTATCCATGATAGGCAATAGCTATCGTATGAAGATGAAGTGCCAGTAAAGAATTCACTACAACAAAAAAAAGACCGTAGCCCAAAAAGCTACGGTCTTTTAATCGTTCTAAGCAGTGTCGAAAATACTACATGCCGAGCAGCGCATCCTTATATGGGTTAGCATACAATAAGATAATTGCGATAACCAGACCATAAATAGCAATAGACTCAACCAGAGCCATACCAAGAATCATGGTGGTAGTAATAGCACCTTTTGCTTCCGGATTACGAGCAACACCGGCACAAGCGCCATTCAAACCAGAACCCATACCAATACCAGCACCGAGACCTGCAAATCCGATGGCGTGAGCGGCACCAATACATACAAGCGCGAGATGAATTTTGTCCATTGTGATAATTCCTCCAAAAAGTAAATAATATTTGGCCTTCTTCCGAGTTATCGGATAATAACCTTAAAAATCAGTGAGCTTCTTCCATGGCTTGTGAACAATAAAGAACAGCCAACAGAGTGAAAACAAGGGCTTGGATTAATGAGACCAGTACGCCGAGAACCAAAATCGGCAGAGGAGCAAAATAAGCTCCAGCTAACATAAAGAGTACGGTCAGCAAATTTTCCTTAGCCATAATATTTCCAAAAAGACGCATGGAAAGAGAAAGCAGTCGCGCAATGTTGGATATAATTTCAATGGGTAACATGAGGGGGATAAGAACTGGGATCGGTCCCAAAAAATGTTTAATATAATTAAACCCGTGGTAACGAAATCCTAAGACATGATGGGTCAACCAAACTATAACAGTCATAGCAAGGGTAATATTAAGATTGGAAGTGGGCGACATAAAACCAGGCATCAAACCGATAAGATTAGCAACACTGATATACAAAGCAAATGTTGCCAACATTGGGAAGAGCATTCTAGCTTTCTCGCGACCCATATTCTCGGCAAAAAAATCTTCCATTCCTCCGACTACTATTTCCCAAAAGTTCTGTCCTTTACCAGGCATAATCTCCAAATTACCCATGGTAATTCTTGGCACTATGATCAAAAAACCCATAACCAACCAGGTATAAGTCATATATGGTACACATAACTGCTCAGCCAACCCATGACCAACCACAGTATGTGGAACCGGTAATCCTATTAACTCCAAGATTACATTGATAAACAGAATCGGATGTTCCATAACCCATGCTCCCCTTCTAACGTTGTGCGGAGTAAAGCAATCTTCCCTTGCTCAAAACCACGACAATAACACTTAACATTATAGTTGAAAGTCCGATAATCAGGCCTATAACATCTATATGCACCTTGATAATCAAAACTGCGATCACACACCCCAACAGAGCGAGACGACCATAAAAATTCAAATAAAATTTTACTTTCCCTGCTTTCTTAACGCTATTGCGATTCTCTCCAGCTTTACTAAAGCTTATAATGAACCGTCTTATATCCCTTTGCAGGTAATAAAAACTAATAGCTGCTAATACCCCCCCAGCGAAAATACCCTTCATCATCGACGGGGTTGAAAATACCCAAGAACCAAGAGTCAGTAAAGACAATAGTAAAAGGTTGAATCGTTGAACGGCATGTAAAAGCAGTTTTCCCGATTCGTCATCGTCCTTTTCATTATTTTTTATCGCCACGGTTTTCCTCATCATTCATCCGCGTGGTCAGCTTCCAGAGGTTTATAAACCCTGCAGCTATACCATACCCTAAAAAAATAAAAGTTAGATAAGGAGCCGTCTTTTCATCAAATACTTTATAATCAAGCCAATAACCAAAACCTAGTCCAAGAAATACAGAGAAGACAGAAGTCATACCGATATGACTGTAGAGACCAAGTTGCCTAAATATCTCTTTACTCGTTTGCGACATACTTACATACCATAGTCATTAAATGCATGCCTTTTCTAGAAGGTAGAGTTATCATGACCACATCTCAAAAGCAATGATTTTTTTAACGATCCATCAATTTTTTGAATGATGATTCAGTCATTAGCAATGCTTTTTCCAAATGAGACCGGTCATGTGCGGCGGAAACAAATGAAGCTTCAAATTGCGATGGAGCGAGATATATCCCACCCGCCAACATCTGACGATAATGACGTGCGTAAAGTTCAGTATCCGCCTTCATGGCCGACTCAAAATCCCTAACCTCTTCGCTGGTAAAAAAGCAGGTCATCATTGAGCCGATACGGTTGAGAACAGTGGGCACAGAAGCTGCTGCTGCGATTTTCTCCAGGCCCTTTCCAAACTCCTCGCACTTTTCTTCCAATTCTTCGTAAAACCCAGGAGAACGTAACTCATTAAGCATAGCAATTCCGGCTGCCATTGCCAATGGATTGCCGGATAGGGTTCCAGCTTGATATACCTGTCCATCTGGAGCAATATTATCCATAAGTTCTTTTTTGCCACCATAAGCACCAACCGGCAAACCGCCCCCAATAATCTTGCCGAGACAAGTAAGATCAGGCTTAATACCAAACCTCTCCTGTGCTCCACCCAGGGCCAAGCGAAATCCGGTCATCACCTCATCAAAAATTAATACTATACCGAGCTCCGCCGTCAGCTTTCTAAGAGTACGGTGAAATTCCATATCTGGAACAATACAACCCATATTTCCAGCCACTGGCTCGACAATTACACAGGCGATATCCAAGGAAGAATCGCGAAGCGTTTTTTCCAAAACCTCCACATTATTATAAGGAATTGAAAGAGTATTTTTAACAATATCATCGGGCACCCCAGGACTACCTGGAATACCAAGAGTTATAACTCCGGAGCCAGCCTTAACCAAAAATGAATCAGCATGACCATGGTAGCAACCATCAAATTTCACCACCACCTTCCGTCCGGTGCACCCCCTGGCAAGGCGTATGGCGCTCATAGTTGCCTCGGTACCCGAATTAACAAAGCGTACTTTTTCAATGGATGGAACTGAATCACATACCAATTCGGCCAGCTCTACCTCTAAAGCAGTGGGAGCACCGAAACTCGTTCCATTAACTGCAGTTTCACTAATGGCCTTCAACACACCAGGATGTCCATGCCCGATAATCATAGGCCCCCAAGAACCAACAAAATCGATAAACTCATTTCCATCAACATCGGTAACCGTGCATCCACTCGCCTTTTGTAAAAACAAAGGATCACAACCCACAGACTTACAAGCCCTTACGGGACTATTTACACCGCCAGGAATGACTTTTTTGGCTCTTTTAAAGAGCGAAGCTGAAAGATCTGTTTTCATTATATTACCTCAAACGGCTCAGCGGCCATCAACATGCCTTACAAAAAAAACAGTGCCAGCATGAAATAGACCGTCATATTTATAGTATTGAATAAAGTTTCTCTCTCACTCATGGTACTGGTGAACGGTTACCACGAATGAGACCAAATTACCTTGTCTTATTCTTTCGGCAAGCAAAAAAATATTCTTGTAAAAAATTATCGACCTATCTTATTCCCATTCAGTCCCTGGAACAAGGATCCTCTGGTCTCCGAAACGGATCAATGACTCCGCTATGAATTGAATCAACAAACTCTTGGGGAGAATCTAAAAATTGTTCCGCTCGCATATTGGGATCAAAAAACTCTTTATTATATTGGGAAACAAGGTTCAAATGTTCCCACCGGGTGAGGTAATATTGAATCAGTTCGGGAAGAGCAGTAAATACAGTTTCTCCTGGAAATGGATCGATAAAACTTGATTCTTCCAATCTTTTGCACGATAGAGTTTGTGTTTGATAACAATTATCCAAAAACATCAGCTCAGCGGGCATTCTTGCTTCCACACCTATTTTTGCCAACCCCCGGACAACCATTTCTACACACTTTTTGCCAAATCCTGCTAATATACGAGGAATATATATTTCTCTGGGAGATGTTAATTCTAGATAACTCTTAATAGTTAGAGCCAACTGACCAAGTGTCACCGGACTCCTGTCAACAAAATTAATTATTTCCCCTGCAAATTCATCACGATGCTCCAATACATGGTTAATAAAATGGGGCAACTTTCGTGCATTACTATAGGAATGCATAACTTCCGGCTTGGTGAACAAAAACGGCATTGCCCCAGTCATAATAGTAAACAAAAGACGATGAAACCCCTGAATCTTATGATCATGCTTACCGTAAACAATTGACAACCTAACCGTTGTATAATCTAAACCTTGAGTTTCATGAAGATGAGCCAAAGTAAGCTCAGTCATAAGTTTGGACTTGGCATAATTTGAAAGTTGAGGAGTAAGCTCCAATACATCTGATTCAGAGAGGTTATTTCCCAAAGGTTGAGTAGCAGCTGAGCTAACATAGATATATGGC
>JAOTSI010000305.1 GCA_029865005.1 Desulfobulbaceae bacterium | reverse complement strand
ACAGGCCTTACAGGCAGCTGATGAGGCAAAGGACAATTTATCTGATGTCTTGATGATGGTTGGAGATAAGGAAGAGCTGATCATGGAGATAGATAATGTCTTAGTGTCTAAAGATTTTATTGAGGGTTTGCATGGAAAGGCTTTGTATGAAGGGGAGTATGTTGAGTTTGATAAAATCGTAAAATTAAAAAAACTTCAAGATATGACTGTGAAGGCAGAAACCTTTAAAGAGTTGGGAGAATTAGATAGGGCTATTGATTGTTATGAAGAAGCACGTCTTTTTGCTACTTTCAAGGGGCTTGACTCTCATGCTAAAGATCTACAGCAAGAGATAAGTAATTTGCGGCTCGGAGAGGCTTTAGTGGAAGCGAAAAGTGCAGAAGGTGAAAAGAATTGGCGAGATGCCGCAGAAATATATAAAAAAGCCTTAGATGTAGCTCATTCAGTTTCTGGAGCTGGCAGTGATGAAGAACAACGGGTGATCAATCAGTATTTAACTGTTGCTTTATTTAGGTACCAAATAGAACAGTCAAAGCAAATATTTGCTGATGAAAATTGGCGTGAGGCAGTAGATGTATTATCGCAGGCTGAAAAAGTGATACGTGAAAATCAAGCTATGATTACGCCGGAGGAAAAAGAGGAGTTTGAGCGATTATATGTTCACGCTAGGTTTTATTTGATGCTGTATACAGCCAAAAAAGCCTATGAGCAAGGAAACTGGGATACAGCGATAGAGAACTATAATATTGGACTAAGGTTGCTTCAGGAAAAAGGACAATATTTCGGTGATGAGCTTCTGGCATCCAAGAAAAAGGTTGGTAAAACCATGCTAATGACTAAGGTTGCTAGGGAGTTATCACTTGCGGCCATTTGTGAGAATCAGGATGATCCATCCGGGGCGATTGCATATTATTACCATGTAATTAAAATGTTAACCGATAACTCTATTGGTAATGATAAAGAATTTAAGCGGGTAATTGATAATACACGGTTGCAGATTGATGCTACTGAGAATCGAAAGATTATTAAGGAAAAAGTCGCATGGCTTAAAAAAAATTATGTAAATATATTTAAAAAACATTATCCATCAGCCAATGTTTTATTTTTATTGTATCCTGAAGTAACTTTGATCAAGAAAGAGCACGATAAAATGGTATTTCATATGTCCTGTGTGGAGAAATCCAATGGACGGTCGTTTCGTTTGGTACTCGACTATGTCAATATGTTAAAAACCAATGATTGGAATCTATATGCCGGAAAATGAGATTATGAAGGTTAAGTGATAGAAATTCTTCAGTATAGCATGAAGAATAAATTGAATTCAGCGGAAAAATTGTTTCAGCTGAATTCAATTTTAGGAAGTTGACTCAGTTAGGGGTTCTGGTAGGGCAATATTGAGTTCTAAAATTTCTGTATCACCCTCTTTTTCTAAATTGATTTTTATATCATCAGCATTTATTTTTATGTATCTGCCGACTACTTCCATTAGGTCTCGTTTTAGAGCTGGGAGGTAGTCGGGTCTGTTTATTGAGGCCCGTTCGTGGGCAAGAATGATTTGGAGTCGTTCTTTTGCCAGGGATGCACTTGGCTTATTGTTTTTTCGCGATAGGTAATTGAGTAGTGACATGGTTATGTACCAAATAATCGTTTCAGTAATCCTTTCTTTTCAGGCTCTAGAAATCGTAACGGAATATCTTCACCGAGAAAGCGGCCGACTAGATCGCGATACGCTTGGCCGCTGTTACTTTCCTCTTCTCTAATAACCGGAACCCCGGCATTGGAAGCTTGTAAAACCATTTCTGATTCTGGAATAACTCCTAGTAGGTCGATCCCTAAAAGGTCTTGGATATCCTTGATGCTTAGCATCTCGCCACTTTCTACCCGGCTTGGAATATAACGGTTGATAATTAAATGTTCTTTAATTGGCTCAATTCCGTCAATGGCCCTTTTTGATTTGGCATGTAGAATGCCGAGCATTCGATCGGAATCACGCACGGAAGATACTTCGGGATTGGTGACCAGAAGGGCCTCATCGGCGAAATAGAGAGCCATTATGGCTCCTTTTTCTATGCCAGCCGGGGAGTCACATATTATATATTCAAAGCTATCCTTTAATTCATTGATTACCTGGCCAACACCTTTAATTGTAAATGATTCTTTGTCCCTGGTCTGTGATGCGGGCAGAATGTGGAGGTTCTCGTAGGCCTTATCGCGAATAACCGCTTGCGTTAGACTTGCCTCTTGGTTGATAACATTTACGAAATCGTAGACTACCCGTCTTTCGCAGCCCATTATTAGGTCAAGGTTACGTAAGCCGATATCAAAGTCGATAACTACCGTTTTGTATCCTCGCATCGCCAATCCGGTGGCAAAACTGGCACTGGTGGTGGTTTTGCCGACCCCGCCCTTGCCTGATGTGACGACAATTACTTTTGACAAATTGAACTCTCCATGCAAATTAAAGTTTTAGTTAAAATGGGTTATGGTATTTGGGTGACGATTATATGCTTGTCTTCTAGATAAGCTTGGGCTGAGTTGGTATATACCTTTACCGGTGGATCTTCGTCAAATAATCTATAGTGCCCGGCAATTGATATGAGTTGTGCTTCCATGGAAAGAGTGAAAATACGGGCTGTTGTGTCGCCCATGACTCCCGCTAATGCGCGTCCTCGCAACGGTGCATAGATATAAATATTACCATCTGCAATAACTTCGGCCCCGGCGTTTACTGGACTTAGGATAACCAGATCGCCATTTGGCGCATAAATTTGTTGTCCTGAGCGTACTGGTTTATCAATGATTTTGACTTGAACTTTGTTGGTGCTGGTTTGTTTTATGGTGGATTTCGTGTTTGAGCCATTCTTTTTATTGGATACGCCGTTTTTTAGAATAGCTAGTTCGGCTTTAATAGCTTCAGGGTGCAATATTTCCGGGCATTGATAAACGCCGATTGGTATTAACTTGACATCACGAAGTAGCTGCTTGAGTTTGGTGAAGTCGCAACTTAACGTTGTATCTTTTAATTCTCCAAGGTCTATGACAACCGGTGCATGGGCGAAAAAAGAAACGCTTTGCGACAATCGTTCGTTTAGTTCGGTCTTGATACCTACAAGGTCAAAGGTTCGAAGATGAATCACTGGAAGAGTGAAAGCTGAACCTTTCAGCTCGACGAGAGTAGAGTGTTGTTTCGACATCTGTTGGCTGAATGAGTTTTATTTTGATTGTCTGATATGTTTCTGGTCAATAAATAAGTCAACTTATTTGTATACTTTTGGTGCGAGTTTTGAGTAAGTAATAAGAGGTAACTTGCAGGATAGCCGCTGGATACCAGTGGTTATCTTTTTTCCAAAAGACTTAGCTATGAACCTAATTTTTTACAAGCCGACAGATTCATAGTTATATATAATCGAAAGTTGATGGATAACGAAATGAAATATACTAATTTTAACTTCATCATGACGGATAATTTATGCATTTTAATGCTATTTATACCTCTTGCTCACATTAATTAAGTTAATATACTCTGAAATGAAGCTGTGAGATATAATAATTTGATTATTTATTGTCATTTTACGATGAATCATAAAATAAAAAAAGGAAATTATCACTATAAAAGATAATAATAAGTATTGTTATATGGTTTTTGTCTTCAATGAGGTTGGATGCCATGGGTTTTAGTTAGTTGGTAACTGAATTGTTGAGTGATTGATTGTATAATTAATTTTCTCTATGTTTTTAAAGTTAAATTTCGTTACGGAATAAGCTTGGATATTTGGGTCGCGAAAAATAATAAATATCTCAATATTGAAGTCTGCGTTTATCTACACCGGATTTATAATCGTTCTCAAAGAGAAGTAACAACGCATAGCAGCGCTATGTAATTGTTGGTCTCACAAATAAGACGGCTAAAAAGATAAGTATGTAGGAAATGCAAAATATATAACTTTCTATTATCGCGTCCGCCATTAGGCCGTATTTTTTCGTTCCTCAGGTTGCAAAATTCTCGACGTAGCGTGCTATGCCTGTCGGTTTGTTCAGTTGGAGATAACAAGTCTAACCTAAGTTTGAACATGATCATTACGGAATTTATTTATTATGTGTTTTTAAGCGACAGGATCTGAGCTGGGATCAATGATTTTTTCGATGTCCTTAGAGCTTATTTGTTTTGAGAGATGGTTGTTTTTGTAACCGCATCGCCGATGCCGCATCTTTGTACGAATCCTTTTTGCTGTATAGAAGGGCTATAGCGACTTGAAGCGCTTGCACGAATATGCTTTATCAATGAGCGGTTATAAGAATAAAGTATAATATTTGTGCTAGTTGCATGTCCTGAGCATGGTTCCTGTTTTTCGTGGTTTGGCTATATTTTATTGTTTTTTCACAACTCATTTTTTGATGGAGAGTTGTGTTGTCTTACGGTATATTTTGGTGTTTGATAAGAGAAGTATAATGAGTCTCGTTTTTTTATGTTGATTCATTATTTATTTTGCTAGTATTTGATTTTTTTATCCTCCCATTTTGTGGATATGATATTGTTTAGGAATAATTTGCTATGAGTGTTAAGTCTATTTTGCTTGTTGATGATGAACGATTAAGCCTTGAAATTTTGAGCACTGAGCTTGAAGATAGTGGTTATCAAACCACTCAAGCATCCTCCGGTGAAGAAGCATTAGAACTTATAAAGAATCATCACTTCGATTTGGTTGTTACTGATTTGTCTATGAGTGGCGTAAGTGGAATGCAGGTTCTCAAAGAAGTAAAGAGCTTTGAACACGGTATAGGTGTATTTATTCTCACTGGCTATGGAGATATGTCTTCCGCTATAGATGCGTTACGCTTGGGTGCGGATGATTACCTCCTTAAACCATGTGATACTGAAGAATTCTTATTGAGAACCAAAAGGTTTTTCGAGCGTCAGGAAGCTTTTCGGCGTTTACGTGTGTATGAGGATATTCTTCCCATTTGCTGTGTTTGCGGCGATATTCGAGACGATGAAGGTGTTGGAGTCGGCAAGGGTGATTGGCTGAACCTTTCCAGATTTATTAATGAAAAGACCAGCGCAAAAGTAACTCATACTTATTGTCCTAAATGCTTTGAACGTGAAATGGATTCTATGGACTGATCCTTGACGCTCTGTCTTGATTTGATGACATTTTCTGATTCGTCTGGTTGTATTTTTGTTAATGGTTGTTTTAGTAAATAGATTGGTAAGCTAGCGAAGGATAAAATAGTTATTCATGATTCTATTCTTTTTGCATTATTAATTGCTTTTATTTCGTACACTGCCTAATTCTTTCCTTTAGTATTTCTGCATTTAATACTTATTTGTAATTCCCAGATGTGGTTTTGTTTTATGTTCTTAAGTTGTTTATGCTTGGGAACGTAAAATAAATAACTTTCTATTCTAGCGTCCGCCTTCAGGCCGTATTTATCTGCTCCTCAGGTCGCAAAATCCTCGATGTGGTTTTGCTATGCCTTCGGTCTTGTTCAGGTGGAGCAAAAAAGTCCGATCTGAATTCGAACATGATAATTACGGAATTTATAAATTTTAGGTTACTTAAGGTCGTGGTGAAAATGGAAGAGATATTATGTGTCTGGTCACATGGTTTGTAATAAACTGATTTGATAACGTTCTCGCTTGTAAGTGGTCACAGGTGGTTCAGGTTTATGCAGTTGCTGCTCGCTATAGTTCTTCTATGTGGGCAGGGGCAACCGCATGAAGATGAGGTGCCTGTGACCACTTACG
>JAOTSI010000034.1 GCA_029865005.1 Desulfobulbaceae bacterium | reverse complement strand
ATTTTTTAAGGGGCCAAGGTGGTTGTAGTGCGGTTGTGTTACGGAAAAAGAAAAGTTGGCATTCTTCGGTGTATAGGCGGGCAGCTTCAATGTTTTCACGGCTGAAGTATCGGTTTAACGAGGTATAGCATCTTTTTGGAGTCTGGCCGTGATGCCCGGCAAAAGCGAGGGCCCATACGTCGAAAAGCTCAAGCCACCTGAAGAATTCGTCTTTGCTTAGTTGGTAATTTGCGAGGAAAAAGGCTGAAAAATCTTCATTTAGGCTGTTGTCCCATAACAAATATCCTAAGGCGTCGTGTCGTATGTCGTAGGGAGTTTTTATCTCCTTGTCTCGCAGGGTAAAAGCAGCTTTTGGCTGTATGCTTTGGAAGGTATCACTGAATTTACCCATGTCATGAATGGCAAGGAAATAGCAGGCAATGGATGTAAATAGCTCAAGAGTTAGTCCAGAGTGAAGGGTAAGGAAGTCAAACCTTCCTTTGTGGCGTGAAAGCAGTACTTGGCCGATGGCTGAGACGTCTAGGCTGTGGTATGGAAGAAGGTGAACGGCAGGCCCATCTTCCGGGATGTTGACGGTTTTGCCCCAGTATTTATAGTAAGATGATTGGGAATTATAGGTGGTGAGTTGATCCGTCGTTGAATTGTTCAATCTTTGAGTGGGTGTTTCCGGGAAATACATATGAGGGCCTCCGTACCGTTGTTGTCGTATTGCTTAAGTGTTATTAACGGTAACATAGGGGGTGTATCAAAAAATGACCCACCGATTAATTATATGTAAATTTATTTGAAAGTGTTATTGTGTCGGTCGGTTATTGGTAATTATTGAGGGCAGCCATGAGTCGATTGCGGGTTTCTATTCGTAATGTTTCTGGTCCAAGAACTGTTACGTCGGGGCCGTATTTTAGGATATCGAGTAGAAGCTCTCTTGAGTCGGAGTAAGGCACCAGTAATTCATAGGATCCGTCATCCAGATGTTTGCCTTGCTGGTCAGGGTGCCATTGCTCGTCGGCTACCCAACGGGCTCGTTCGGGGGTGAAGCGTAGAACAGCTGTATTGGTGGGAGGGCCTGAAAAAATACCAAAGGTGGATTGGAGATAATTGAGCTTTGGGGGGGCAAACTCTTCTGCTTCTTTATTAAGCACTTGTACCTTACTTATTTTCTCAAGAGCTAGAGTGCGAAAGTCATTTTTGAGATGGCACCAACATGTCAAGTACCAATTGTCTCGATAATAAATTAGTCGTTGTGGAGAAATGGTTCGTTTGCTGATAGTGTTATTTTGTCGACCGTGATAGTGAAGTCGTAATTGTTGACGTTGTAAGGTGGCTGTGGAGATTAGGTTAAAGTATTGAGGATTGTACGGACGTTTGCCGAAACCCAGTAGTAACAGACGGCTACCCGGATCTTTCGCCGGGATCTTATGGGCTTCCAGTACCTGTTCAATTTTACGACGAAATTTTTTAAGATCCGCCTTGAGTAGCCCAGGTTCTAGATTGCTGAGAAGTTCCTGTATCATTAAAAGAGCTTGTAGTTCAGCTAGGGTAAACCATAGGCCCGGTATTTCGTGCTCCCATTGGTTGTTGCTATCAAGGAAATAGCCGTTTTTGGCAGGGTCATAGTTGATCGGTGCACCCATTTCGTGGCGCAGTTTGCCGATAAGCCGTTTTACCGTTGAAGAAGAACATTCCAACTGCTCCATAATTAAATTAATTGAGACGGGATGGCGTTTGGAGCGAAATAGCGCAAGTAACTCGTAGATTCGGTCAAATTTGTTCATTTGGAAGCCTGAAATTAATTTTCTGTGTTATGGTATTATTTACATAACCTAACTATATGGCTGTTGCCGTGCCTTCAAAAAGAAAAAATCTGGTATAGGTAGGCTTAGTCGCTTCTCTTTGCTTGATTTATTTTTTTAGAATTTCTATTTTGAAGGTTATGTTATTGTTGGGTGCAAGGGGGACATGAAACATAACTTGGCAAATTAACTATTTTTTATGATTAAGAAACGTGGAAAAAATAAATTAAACAATCTTACTTACCTTTTTGTCCGATTTTCTATACGAAAATAATACTTTTTGTTAATCGGAGTCAGAATCAATTCTGACTCCGATTATAAAAATACAAACTATCTATTATTTATAATGTCAGTGAATAGCTCTATATTTAAATTAAAACCGTCCATATCGGTTGTTGTTCCAGTATACAATAGTTGTGATTCATTAATGGAATTGAATTTTCGTCTTTGTAAGGTGCTTAAAGAGATTTGTTCTGATTATGAAATTATATTTATAAATGATGCAAGTCAGGATGATAGTTGGTCGGTGATTGAGCAGGTCATTCGTGAAAACAAATTAGCATCCGGTATAAATTTAATGCGTAATTATGGGCAACATAACGCATTGTTGTGCGGTATACGTGCGGCATGTCATGAGATGGTTTTAACCATTGATGATGATTTACAGCATCCACCAGAGCACATCCCGCTTCTTTTAGATAAGCTTTTGGAAGGATATGATGTGGTGTACGGGGTACCCACTGAAGAGCGTCATGATATTTGGCGTAATGTGGCCTCTCAGCTGACAAAAATAGTATTACAAAATGCTATGGGAGCGGATGTCGCACGAAATATTAGTGCATTTAGAATATTTCGTACCCAACTTCGAGATGCCTTTCAAAATTATAAGAATACATATGTATCCATTGATGTGCTCCTTACTTGGGCTACCACCAATTTTACAGCTGTACGGGTCCGTCATGAAAATCGAGCCTTAGGGGTTTCTAATTATACTATTCCAAAACTTATTATCCATGCCCTGAATTTGGTAACCGGATTCAGTGCCCTCCCTCTCCAGCTTGCTAGTCTAATCGGTTTTGCTTGCACTATATTTGGTTTAATTATCTTAACATGGGTGGTGGGGCGCTATTTTTTTCATGGTAGTATAGTGCCGGGCTTTCCATTTCTCGCATCCATTATCGCTATATTTTCAGGAGCTCAGCTTTTTTCCCTCGGAATAATAGGGGAATATCTGGCAAGAATCCATTTTCGATCCATGGAGAGACCCACTTATACTATTCGTTCATCTATCCAAAAGCAGGGATCAAATGAAAATTGATGAACACTTGTTTAAATTTCTTCAGTGGGATACCTCATTTTTTGGTTATCGTATCGGTTCCCTCGTTCCTCATCGGTTAACGCCCTTAATTGTAAAACAATTGATTGAGTGGCGACGTCTTAACGATATTGCATGTGTGTATATCTTTGCCGACCCCAACGACCCTTCCACTATTCGTCTCTCTGAGGAGGCACGTTTTCAATTGGTTGATATTCAATCTGTTTATGAATTTGATATCGTTAATAATCCACTTCCCGTTAAAGAGCCTTTGGCTGAGTTGTCCATTCGTCCCCATAAATTGTCGGATATTGCAAATCTTGCAGCCATAGCCCGTACAAGCCATGGTAACACCAGATTTTATAATGACTCGCATTTTAGTAAGCAGCAGGCTGATTCTTTTTATGATAAGTGGATTGAAAATAGTTGCGGCGGATGGGCTGATCGGGTTTATGTTGCTGAGTTTAAAGGTGAAATTGTTGGATATATTACTTGCCATATAGATAACGTTAAAAAAAATGGAAAAATTGGTTTATTAGGTGTAAAGTCATCGATACGTTCCAGGGGGATTGGTCAATGTCTCCTTTATAATGCATTGCAATGGCAAAAAAGTAAAGATATGAGTTTAATTACTATTACCACTCAGGCGGCAAATATAGCAGCACAGAGGGTGTATCAGCGATTAGGCTTCATTACCAGTAGTACTTCTCTTGTCTATCATGCATGGAGCATGTAGTAAAATAATTTTAATAAAGATATGTAATCATAATTCAAATTATTTTAGTCTTTTTTTAAAAAAATCAATAAAATATTAGCCTGATATATGGACATACCTTTTAATAAGCCATTTACTACTGGCGGTGAAATCAGATATCTTTCTCAGGCTATTTCATCTAAGCAATTATCCGGTAATAATCATTTTACCAAACAATGCCAGTTGTTTTTGGAGAATCGGTTTCATTGTCCAAAAGTGTTACTTACTCATTCCTGTACGGCAGCCTTGGAAATGTCAGCCATTCTTCTTAATATTGGTCCTGGTGATGAAGTTATTGTCCCTGATTTCACTTTTGTATCCACCGCAAATGCTTTTGCACTTCATGGCGCCAGCCTGGTTTTTGCAGATATTAGTCGTGATACCCTTAATATTGATCCCTGCTGTATTGAAAAATCCATTACCGAGCGCACCAAGGCAATCGTGTTGGTTCACTATGCCGGAGTTGCATGTGATATGGATCGGATTGTCCTAATAGCGGAAAAGTATAATATTCCTATCGTTGAAGATAATGCTCATGGATTGTTCGGTAAGTATAAAGGTCGTAGTCTGGGGACCTTCGGGGTTCTTGCTACTTTAAGTTTTCATGAAACAAAGAATTTCACTTGTGGGGAAGGTGGAGCTTTGCTCATTAACGATCCTGCCTTAAAGGAAAGAGCTGAAATAATCTGGGAAAAGGGTACTGATCGTAGTAAGTTTTTTCGCGGCGAAGTAGCTAAGTATTCCTGGGTTGATGTAGGTTCAAGCTATCTTCCTTCTGAACTCCAGGCTGCCTTTTTGTACGCTCAGCTGGAATCTCACCAAAGGATACAAGATAAACGGCAGTCTATTTGGAGACTCTACCGGGAGCATCTTGCTCTTTGGGCTGAGGATATGGGCGTGGGGTTACCCATGGTTCCCGAAGATTGTGAGCAGGCATATCATATGTTTTATTTGCTCATGCCCTCTCTATCCGTACGACAAGAGCTGATAAATTATTTGAAGGAAAAATCCATCCTTAGTGTTTTTCATTATCTTCCTTTACATTTATCTCCCATGGGACAACGCCTTAGTGTAACAAGTGGCAAGTGTCCAGTATCAGAAGAAATAAGTGACAAAATTCTCCGTTTGCCTTTTTATGGCGATCTCACCGAAGAGGACCAACTGCGAGTTATCTCAGCTATAAAACAGTTTTCGTTTCCATCCTCTATTTAAAAGGAATACTTCCTTGAGTCTCATTTCCCTCCTGCTGCTGCTCATTATTTGTTGTTACCTTCCCATGTTTTTGTTTTTTCACAGTAAAAATGAAGGGCCAGATGTCACTTTGGCGGGGATGTTGACTGGAGTAGGTATTGTATTTGTCGGTGTTGTGGTGATTGTTCTAAGATCGCTAGGTGCAGGGTTTGGTTCAGCTTTGATTATTATGGCGTTTACCGGCTTATACTCAGCAGTGCGCTATAAAAAGAAATGTATACCTGTATTGAAGCCATTACAGGTAAACCTGTATACGGTTAGTGTGACAATGGTTTGTGCTGTATATTTTCTGCATGTTGTAATTCCAGGTGTTCTTATGGGGGTCGGGGATTACCCGGCTATGTTTTTTAACGTTGATTCACCTTATTATCTGGGGCAAATTCATTCTTTTTTACAAAGTAATTGTTGGCCCCCCCTGTCACTTTCGTATTCGGGCGGATCGGTTGGGTATCATTACGGATCGCAAGCCGTATCAGCCTTTTTTTCTTGGGCTACGAACCTGCCTCCCCATACCTGTGCATTTCTTATCTATACTCCCCTTATAAGTCTAGCTATTTTGGCAATAGTGTTACGCATTAGCTCCGTAAGTTCGAGTAGCGTGGTTCGTTTGTTAACCATTATATTACTTCTTTTTAGTGTCTTTTACCCGATAACTGATTTGGCTCGAATTATGAGCTATGCCTTAAACGGTGGGCCTTTTTGGACCAATTTTAATGCACTTTTTTTTGATCCCCAGCTGTTTGATGACGGTTACCCTATGTTGAGTACTCGTAGTGGAATTTTTCTTGCCTTGGTTATTTTTTATTGCCTGGAAAAAATAGAAAATCTCCGGTACCTCATATTGGCCACTCTGTGTACCGGTATGGTGATAGTTTTCAAATCTCCTTATTTTGTATCTGTGGGCTTAGGGTTTGGTTTATGGACGAGCGTCAAGTCCTTGCAGACGAAAAACGTAAAATATTTTTTGGCTTCCGTAGCTGCTTTAGGCATTGGGCTTACTCTTCAGACAATATCTAGTCCAGCGCAAGGTTTTAAACTAGTAATGGCACCAGGTGCATTATTTCATTCGATTCGCTATCTTTTAAATATTGGCGGGACGGTGGCAATCTTGCTATTTATTCCTATGCTTATTCAAGCTGTTATAAAAAAATACAGGGTTGATGGACATTTTCTATTTTATTTGTTTTTCCTTATCCCACCTTTTGTCCTTGTTAATCTCTTTGCATTATCAAGAAATGGTAAGATTGAGCTCAGTAATCTGCTACAAATTCTTTCGTTAACTCCCCTTTTTGCCGGGGCTATGGCTGCGACATCTTTGCGAGAGAATTGGGCCACCTTTCCCCCGTTTTTTAAGAAAACTCTGGTTCTGTTGTCCTTTTTGGTGGTTATGGCCCCTCTCTCTCATAAAGTCTTTCAGATATATCGACAGATAACCCAACCTCAAGAATGGCATGAATATGTGAATAATGGCCCCATGGCCGAAGTTCTAGAGAGTATTGGCACTAATGGTAATCTTATTGTTACTAATGATTTTCATTATCCAGCTCAACATTTCAGACGTGATAAACGGCAGATGCAAATACCGGCCATTTTCGGACAACAGGCTTATGCTATAAATTTTGTTTATGAGCACTATCCCGACTCCAAACAACGATTATTAGAGCAACAGCTTTTTCGATCATCAGTCTGGGACCTCAAGTCGGAAGTTCTCGCCAAGCGTAACGGTTGGACCCATCTTCTTATTCGCCTTGCAGCACCACATCCGGCACATATCCCTCTTACCCTTATTAATCAAAATAGTGAGTATCAGCTATTTTCCATGGTGAAACCAGTTCCATCGAATAATCAATAATTATATTTGTTAGTGGTGTACTAAATCAGTTAGTTATAATCCCTGTGACCAGGTATTTTAATTTAGGATCGCGGAAAAAAGTAAATCACGCAATCTCGCTGGTTTTTTGGAAGTTCCCTAACCTTCATGGCAGGGTGGACCGTAGTTTATGATTCCTGCTTGCATCTTGACAGTCTTCATAAATTATGGTTTGAATTTCTTTTATTTTTATAGACATATCATGTTCTGGTGGTGGAAACATTGCCACTGTTGTTCAAGTGATGGGAAGTATCAATATTTTTTTTGGCCTGCTTATATTTTCCTTAATTTCATTTTTCGCTTTTATTTTTTAGCCTACATTGTTACGAAAAATACTCCACTTGTTCATTTGTTCGGAGTGCAGGGAGATGTATCGTTGCACTGTGGCGTAAGGTGGGTGAATACTCTGAAATTCTGCGCCATTGTAAGTTGGTGTGAAAATATAAGAAAAAAATAAAGTATTTTTGGAAGCCTGAATGCTTAATAGAAAAAGATTAACCCAGGGGTCTTGCTGTTATATATATGAATAGTTTAACCATTGATAAGAGATTGGTGGGGCCGGGATCGGATACTTTGATCATTGTCGAGGTGGGGCAAGCCCATGATGGAAGCCTGGGTACGGCCCACGCCTTTATTGATGCCATAGCCGATGTGGGGGCGGATGCGGTTAAATTTCAAACCCATATTGCCTCCGGCGAATCCACTCCGGTGGAGCCTTGGCGGGTAAAGTTTAGTAAGCAGGATGAGACCCGTTACGATTACTGGCGGCGTATGGAGTTTAGCGAGGAACAATGGCGAGGGCTCAAAGAACATGCAGATGAGCGTGGTTTGTTGTTTATTAGCTCTCCTTTTTGCATCCAAGCAGTGGAGTTGCTGACCCGAATAGGGGTTCCGGCTTGGAAAATCGCATCAGGAGAAACCGGTAACCAGGCTATGCTAGAAAAAATGGTTGCCACCGGGCTCCCGATTTTACTCTCCACTGGTATGAGTCCGTTAACAGAACTTGATGAAGCGGTTAGTATTTGTAAGCAGGGCGGGGTGGCCCATGGGGTTTTTCAGTGCAGCTCCTTTTATCCATGTCCTCCGGAAAAGGTTGGGCTCAATATGTTATCCGTTTTTCAAAAGAGATACGGATGCCCTGTGGGTCTGTCGGATCATTCTGGTACCATTTTTCCATCTTTGGCTGCCGTGAGTTTGGGGGCTAAACTGGTGGAGGTTCATGTTACCATGAGTCGACAAATGTTCGGACCCGATGTGGTGGCCTCGGTTACCATTGAGGAGTTGGCTGATTTGGTAAAAGGTATTAGGTTCATCGATGCATCCTTGGCTCATCCAGTGGATAAAGATTCCATGGCTGGGGAGTTGGAACCCATGCGGGCTCTTTTTACCAAAAGTGTGGTGGCGGTCCAGGACTTGCCTGCCGGTACAATCATAGAGGATTGTCATCTGGTATGTAAAAAGCCGGGGAGCGGAATTTCGCCGGAGCGTCTATCGGAAATTATTGGATGTCGCCTCAAGAAAGAAATACATAGGGATGAGTTGTTGACCAACGATCATATAGAGTGGAAATAAAGGAATGAAAAGAAAAATTTGCGTGGTTATCACCGCCCGTCCCAGTTATAGCAGGATTAAAACTGCGTTGATTGCCATGCGTGAGCATCCGGATATTGAGTTGCAATTGGTGGTGGCGGCATCGGCATTGCTTGATCGTTACGGTACAGTGGTTAGTGAGATTACTAAGGACGGATTCACCATTTCGAGGAAGGTATTTATGGTTTTGGAAGGAGAGAGTCCTGTCTCCATGGCCAAGACCACCGGACTTGGAATGATGGAACTGGCAACCACCTTTGATAATCTTCAGCCGGATTTAGTGGTTACCATCGCTGATCGCTATGAAACCTTGGCCACTGCAGTTGCTGCGGCCTATCTTAATATCCCTCTTGCCCATATCCAGGGGGGAGAGGTCACTGGCTCCATTGATGAGAAGGTGCGACATTCTATAACCAAACTGGCTGATCTGCATTTGGTTTCTTCGCAAAAATCATATGAACGGGTGCAGCGTATGGGAGAGGATCCGGCCAAGATTTTTGTCACCGGTTGTCCCTCAATCGACCTTGCCAGAGAAATTTTGGATAGCCCAGAGCTCAATTTTAATCCCATTAAAAAATATGGTGGGGTGGGTAGTCCCATTGATATCTCAAATGGTTATCTGGTGGTGATGCAACATCCCGTAACCACAGAGTACAAGGATTCTGCTGATCATGTGGGTGAAACCCTTCATGCGGTGAAGGATTTGGGAGTTCCCGCTCTTTGGTTCTGGCCTAATGTAGACGCCGGATCTGATGGGACTTCAAAGAGGATTCGTTCATTTCGGGAAATTGAAAAGCCGGACAATATCCATTTTTTCAAAAATATGGCGCCCCATGATTTTCTGCGACTTATCCATAACTGTAAATGTCTGATTGGTAACTCCAGCGTTGGGGTACGGGAGAGCTCTTATCTCGGTATACCGGTGGTCAATATTGGTTCCCGGCAGAACGGAAGGGAACGGGGCCCTAATATTATTGATACCACCTATGATCGGAATGAAATAAGTAAAGCGGTGCGGCAGCATTTCCAAAACGGTCGCTATCCTTCCGATCAAATTTATGGAGACGGTGAGGCAGGGGGGCGTATTGCCGAGACCTTGGCAACTACCCAACTTTCCATAGAAAAAATCTTGCAATATTAATGAAAATTCTCGGACTTATTCCAGCTAGAGGTGGCTCCAAGGGAGTGCCTCGGAAAAATATCAAGCTTTTACACGGCAAACCTTTGTTGTGCTATAGTGCTCAAGCGGCATTGAATTCAACTCTGCTTACTAAAACAGTACTTTCCACCGAGGATGAGGAGATAGCGGAGACGGGAAAACAATGTGGGTTGGAAGTACCTTTTCTCAGGCCCATGGAGCTTGCTGAAGATCAAAGCCCCACTTTGCCAGTAATTATTCATGTTCTTGATTTTTTAAGTGATCGTGGAGAGGAATATGATGCGGTTTGTCTACTGCAGCCCACGTCTCCTTTTCGTGATGGAGGGGTAATTGACGGTTGTATTCGTCTTTTTCAGGAAAGTTCGGCTGATACCCTGATCACCATTGTACCTTTTCCCAAAGAACACAGCCCGTATTTCATGTATTCTCGTGATTCGCAAGGAGCGGTTCATAATTATATGGGTGAGCAAACTAAAGCTGTCCGGCGTCAGGATGTGGAGCAACCCTATTTAAGGGAAGGATCGGTTTATATCATCTCCACCAGGGTACTGCGGGAAGAAAATACCATTTATGGTAAAAAGGTGGTCGGTTATCCCATTGATCCGGAAAAAAGTATCAATATCGACACAATGGATGATTGGCGGCGAGCGGAAGAGTTGTTAAGGAAAATGCATGGCTAGTATAAAAAAAATTTTGATTACTGAAAATAAGGATTTTTCTTCAAAGGCTATTGAGTTAATAAGTGATTTGGCTGAGGTAGAAGCAGGAGATCTTGATCGTATTCAGTTACTTGACAAGGTAAGAGATGTTGATGTGTTGTGGCTTCGTTTGCGTCATCAAATCGACAAGGAGGTGTTTGATGCGGCCTCCAAACTCAAATATATCGTAACTCCCACCACCGGACTTAATCATATTGATATGGAGAAGGCCAAGGCCCGTGGAATCAAGGTCCTGTCCCTGCGCGGAGAGGTTGAATTTTTGCAAAACATTCGGGCGTCCGCAGAGCATACAATGGCTCTTATGTTGGCGGTGTTGCGGAATTTGCCAGCAGCTTCGTTGAGTGTGGATTGTGGTGGTTGGCAACGTGATCCCTATAAGGGGCGGGAGCTCTATGAAACACGGGTTGGCTTGCTCGGATTTGGGAGGATAGGTAAGCTGGTGGCCCGTTATCTTCATGCCTTTGGCTCTGAAATCCTGGCCCATGATCCCAAGGTGGAGCAGGACGAAAATTTCCCATATGTGCAGTTTGTTACCAGAGAAGAGCTGCTACGAACCAGTGATCTTGTATCTTTGCACGTTGATCTCAACCCTGCCACGGTTTCCTTTTTCGGAGCAGAGGATTTTCAGCTTATGAAAGAGGGGAGTTATTTCATCAATACCTCAAGAGGGGAGTTGCTTGATGAAGAATCATTGCTCCGCTCACTTGAACAGGGAAAATTGGCGGGTGCTGGCTTGGATGTGGTGTGGAACGAACACCAGGTGGAGCAGGGGGCAAGTCATCTCATTACTTATGCCAAGCATCATTCCAATGTGGTAATCACCCCTCATATCGCAGGATGTACTGAAGAATCCATGGCTAAGACTGAAATATTTATGGCCCGTAAGCTGGTCCAGGCCCTGGAAAGAGAGGTGTAGGCCTTATGTGTGGGATAGCAGGAATATTCGGCCCCAATATTAGCGAGGAACGCTTACGCTCTATGGTCGAGGTCCAGGTCCATCGTGGTCCCGATGGACAAGGGATTTATTTGGATCCTAAGGGCAGGGCGGGTTTGGGCCATTGTCGTTTACGCATCATTGATCTCTCCGATGCGGGGCATCAGCCCATGGTGGATCCATCCGGTCGCTATGTTATGGCTTTTAATGGCGAAATTTATAATTATATTGAATTGCGCCGAGAGCTCGAATCCAGCTGGCAATTTCGTACTAAAACCGATTCTGAGGTTTTACTCGCCGCCTATTTGAAATGGGGGGAAGGGTGTTTGGATCGGCTCATGGGGATGTTCTCTTTTTTTATCTGGGACAGTGAGAGAGCAACTTTGTTCGCAGCTAGGGATCGGTTTGGGGTGAAACCATTTTATTATGGTAAGGGCTCAGATGGTTGTTGGTATGCGGCAAGTGAGATAAAAGCACTGCACCGGGGAGGAGTTCCAAAGGAGCCTGATGAGCTGACTTGGGCCTCCTATTTGACCTACGGTGTTTATGATCATGATGATAAAAGTTTTTGGCGTCATATATCGAAATTGCCACCAGGACATTTTCTCACCCTGTGTGGCGACGATTTAAGGCTTAAACAGTGGTACAACCTCCCTGAGCGGGTGGGTGCTGGCTTTGATGAACGACCCATAGCTGTTATCAAGGAAGAATATTTCGAACTTCTCAAACAATCCATTCGGCTCCGTTTTCGATCCGACGTGGAAGTGGGGATTAACTTGAGCGGTGGACTTGATTCTTCCGCCCTTTTTACCCTGGTTAAAGAAATGGGTGAGGGGAAAGTTGGGGTTAATGCCTTTACTTTTATCACCGGAGATGAGCGCTATGATGAACTTCCTTGGGTACGCCAAATAGTGGAGGGTAGTGATTGTCCGCTTATTACCTGTTTGCTTCGGCCCGAGGATGTACCCGGTTTGGCCAGTGAGGTAAGCCGTAATCAGGATGAACCCTTCGGCGGTTTCCCCACCTTGGCCTATGCCCGGCTTTTTCAAACGGCCAGGGAGATGAATGTAATTGTCTTGCTTGATGGTCAGGGAATGGATGAACAATTGGCTGGCTATGATTATTATAGCCGCGCCTCTGCGGTGGCCATGAATATGGGTCCAGTCCAGGGCTCTAAGTCATCAGCTACTTTGGCTGAGTGTTTGCAGCCCGATTTTCGTGGGGGAGCCCGTCCCTTGGAGGTGAAGGGATTTTTTAACAATCCGTTACAAAATCTTCAATATCGTGATATTCATCAAACCAAAATTCCTCGAGCCTTGCGTTTTAATGATCGTGTTTCCATGATGTATTCCTGTGAGTTGCGAGAGCCGTTTTTGGATCATCGTATGGTGGAGCTTGGGTTTCGGCTGCCGGAAAGGTTAAAAATCAAGGATGGGAAAGGTAAATGGTTGTTGCGAGATATTCTTACAGATTTGCTGCCCGCTGCAGTGGGGGAGGCTCCGAAAAGACCGGTTCAGACACCTCAAAGGGAATGGCTGCAAAGTGAATTGGCCTCTTGGGGTGGAGAGTGTATTGATCAGGCTCTGAGTGGATGGGGTGGGCTTTGGTTTGATCGTGACAAGGTGCATGATGCTTGGCGCGATTTCACTACTAATGGACGGGATAACAGTTTTCCTTTTTGGCAATGGATCAGTTTGGGTCTCTTGCAGGATAAATAATAAATTATGACCACTCAATATAAAAATCCTTTAATATATCTACCTGTTGAGATTAAAGCCCGAGAGTTTCATGGCAAACTCTTATTTGCCTTATTTGCTGCCGAGGCCGGTTATGATGTGATCATCGGTAAGCAAAAGGAAGTGCGAGATAAACTTCCCGGGATGCCCCCTGGAATTTATGTGGATAAATCAACAGCCCGATCTAAGGAAAAATGGTTCACCAGGTTCCGCCGTCTTGGCAATAAACTGGTAGCCTGGGATGAAGAAGGTTTGGTTATTCAGGAAGAGCAATATATTAAGAGTCGTTTTTCAGAGAAATCCTTTGATCATCTTGAGAAATTTTTTGCCTGGGGGCCCACTCAGGCGGAGGTGATCTGTAAGGAGTATGTTCCTGCCGAGGAGAAAACCGTACTCGCTGGTAATCCGCGTTTTGATATGCTGCGGCCCGAGGTGCGTGGGTTTTATGCTGCTGGGGCGCAACGGTTGCGCGTGGAACATGGTCGTATCATCCTTTTTAATACTAATTTTGGATTTTTTAATCATTTTCGCGGTAAGGAAAAGGCCAAGGAAATATTCATGAAAAGCTCCACCCATAAGGGGGAGCAATTTATTGTGGACTGGATTGATTATCAGGAAGATCTTTTCAAATATTTTACAGAGATGATCCCATGGTTGAGTGATAGTTTCCCTGATCATTCTATAATAGTACGTCCACACCCTTCGGAGAGTATAGAGGGTTGGGAGAAGGAAGTTGGTGGATTTTCCAATGTTAAGGTTATTCAGCAGGGCAGTGTACTTGAATGGATTTCTGCTGCGGACTTAATGATCCATTCTAACTGTACCACCGGGATAGAAGCCTTTTTGTTGGGGGTTCCTTCCATTGCTTATCGTCCTGTATTATCTGAAAAATATGAGACTAAATTTCCTAATGATGTGAGCACCAATATCTATTCGTTGGTCGAGTTGCAAAAGGTGATAAATGATATCATCATTCAGGGAAATACAAATAAATACACTGAATCTGATGTGTTAAAGCAGACTGCATCAAGATATATCTCTAATATTGACGGACCCCTTTCATGCGAAACCATAATTGAACATATTAATGGGATTATGCCTCCGTGTCTTTCCTTAGGGGGCCGTGTTGTTCGATGGGGACAGATACTTTTTGATCGACTCAATCAGATAAGGCAGCGATATGTGAAAAATCGCAAAAATCACATTGATCACGTCAAGTATGATGAACAGAAATTCCCTCACTTGCGCCGCGAGGAAGTGGATGAATGTCTTCATACTTATCAAAATGTGTTACAACGATTTAGTAAAGTGCAGGTCCAGAATTTGGGTGGTACTTGTTATATGATTTATTCCAAGAAATGAGTATGAGTACTCAGGAGTTAGGGTCTTGTAAAAAAGAAATTATCCAATCTCGGAGTCTGCGCTTAGCTTGTCGATATAGCTGTTTTTAGGTACCTGATTAAATACATCGTGAGATAGTAAGTGGTCACAGGTGCCTTAGATTCATGCGCTTGCTGCTGCTTGCTATAGTTTACCTATGCGAGCAGGGGCAAGCGCATGAAGATGAGGTATCTGTGACCACTTATGTTTTCGTTATTCATATTACATAGGAGAGCATATAGTGAGTTTGCAAGACGAATTACGGGCCAATGAAGAATATATCGTGTCCGAGGGACTGGATAAGATAATCGATTTTGCAGCCTTTGGAGGTTATAGTGAATCCGTTTTTGATAATGTCAGCGGTAAATTAAAGTCTTCTTTCCCTCCAGAGGCTGGAGATCTCGTACGTCTGCACAAGCTGATTCGCTCCCGGAAATGCTTTACCGTATTGGAATTTGGCGTAGGTTATTCAACTATCGTAATGGCGGATGCTCTTCGAAAAAATCAACAGGAATGGGAAGCCCTGAGTAAGCCGCCTGAAGTTCGTAATCGGTTTATGTTTCAGATTTTTACAGTTGATACTTCTAAAAAATGGTTGGCAACTACCAGAGATCGGATTCCAGCTGAGCTCGCTCAACGGATGCATTTGTCCCACAGTGAGGTGGAGATAGGTACTTTTAATGGACAGCTTTGTCATTATTATAAGCAATTACCCAATATTGTGCCGGACTTTATTTATCTTGACGGTCCTGATCCAAAAGCAGTGCAGGGCGAGATAAATGGTCTGAGCTTTCAGTGTGATGAACGAACCGTTATGTCAGGTGATTTGCTATTAATGGAATCCATTTTTTTGCCCGGTACATTTATTCTGGTGGACGGTAGAACCAATAATGTGCGTTTTCTTCAACGAAATTTCACCAGAGACTATGAAGTAAAATGGGATATGGAAGGGGATGTAACCACCTTTGAATTACAGGAAGAACGGTTGGGTAAATATAATCTGGTGGGAAGCGATTTCTTGCCTACTTCCGTTGCTAAATAGAGTTATATCTGTAAGTATTCACAGACACTTCAAAGTGCCTGTGGATACTTACCTCTTTGGGGCTCAGCCTCAATAGTTGGTACTGATGAAAATGCTGTTCGTAACTAGATAAGAGAATAAATGATAGGGTGTAAGTATTTTGAAAAACAGATGTTGTTCGAAAGGTAGGCCGCCGCGTGATGGTCAGTGAATCTGTTTAACATACCTTTTTGAGCAGTTTATGAGATTATGTAACCGGTTTTACCGATGGATATTTGCTAAAACCGGTATTGAGTCAACCATTAAAAAGGTTTCGAAGTAGATTAAGTCGCTACATATTATGTGTTTGAATAGTAGGAGCCCCTAATGGGGCTTGTATGAGTTACGAAGGTATCGAATTAACAGATGCAAATTCTGGCTCATGCAGTGGGATTAAAATGTCAGCTGCTTCTTTAATTTTGAGCATTATGTCATAGGCTTCGTTTACGTTGATATGTGTGCCGGGTGGAATGACTTCTATCTCCATGGCGGTAATTTGTTTGGGCGGATAAAAGTTTTCTTTGAGCAAGCAAAAACCGGTAATGATCGCTTTACCTCCGGTAGTCTCAATTTCGATCGAGAGGCCGCCTTCGGTATGGGCCGGGGTATGTATTACTCTGATTCCCGGTAGTATTTCCTGGTCGCCGGTAACGATTTTTATCTGTCCAGCTTCTTCCACCTCCAAAATATAATCCTCTATGTAGCGAAAATCCAGGGGGTGGGGGCTGTGGATATGCTCCAGTTCCTTTTTATGGACATATATTTCGGCATTAGTGCATTTGTAATCGTTTTCACAATGATCGTTGTGAAGATGGGTATGGATGATAATGTCTATATCTTCTGGAGTTAGCTCCCAGCGGGCCAAACCTTCTTCAAAGGTGTAGATCTTGCCGCCGATGTTCTTTTCTCGTTCCTCTGAAATAATGGGCATCATCTCTCCGGTGTCGACCAATATCTTTTTATCTCCCCCTTTCAAGTACCAACAATAGATGGGAATGGTGAAAGGTTCGCCATTCCCGAACTGATAGGTCATCATGCTCTTGTCAAATACCTTAGTGCCCATGACAATAGGGTGAATGGTGTATTGGCTCATTGGTTTCCTCCTAGCTAAAAAGATTATAAAAAAAACAAAAAATATAATGATTGGACTTGGCTCTAACTTTGGTCAAAGGTAATAAATTGTGATAATGAAAAATTATATTTTCCTCATACCAATACTTTTCTACGGTTAAAGGTTGCAATAAGTAAACATAAACCATGTAATTTCATATAAGTAAAGTATATGTAATTCGTGGGTTGGTCAATGAAATATCAAACAATTTAATTAAGGTCCTCAGTGAGACCAAAAAGAAACTATGAACCTTGTTTTGTTACCTAATAGGTTATATGTTTTTGACGAGAAAAGCACGAACGTCTTTTGGGATTAAAGGGGATTTATAGCAGGGCAATCGCATCAAAATAATCAACTAAACAGGAGATTAGCCAAGTAGCTATTATCCCATCCTGCTTTGAGACGTTTATTTTTGACTCC
>JAOTSI010000304.1 GCA_029865005.1 Desulfobulbaceae bacterium | reverse complement strand
TGGGTGGATAATTTTCGGGGCCCTATTGGTTCTGGCCGTAGCAGTCTGGCTATTACTATGATGCTGGGTCTCATTAGGGCTTAGAAATTAGTCAATGGGGAGGTATAATATGCAAGGAATATATTTGCGGACCATAAATCAGCCAGTTGATTTATAGTCTTTTGGCCCGATTTCTACGTTATGTGATAAGAATAATCATTGGAATATCATTCAAATACCTTGTGGCCATTTTTTGTTGCATGCCTCGAAGTCTATGCTTATCTGATCTCAAACCAAAATGCTTATAGATTAACAAACTCATAAATGGGAAGAATATTAGCCAACCATCCCTAATAATGTTGATTTAAGCAAAAAGGTACTTTGTTCTACGGTACCTTGTGATTTGCAGAGAAGTGTAGGAGGTGCCCCCATAGCCGTCAGGATAAAACTTGAAAGAGAAAAAATATTATCAAAATATTATATTAGATTAAGGTTAAACCGTAGACTAACATCACAATGTTTATATGTTTGGTGCGTTAATCATTTATAGTCTTATATACCAAAATGCTGCGGGCGTACGTAGGGGCGATCCTTGTGATCGCCCTTCTGCTATTATTCAAAATGATTTCATATATTTATTAATTGCCCTCCTTAGCCTGGTGGCTATGGGGGCGTCTCTACAGCTTCCGGCGAGTTTAAACGTTTAATGAAACAATAAATTTTTTTTCAAGTCAACTGCATTGACCCCTGAAGGAGGTTGCCATGGCAAGGATTGCTATAATTATAGCTGACCTGTTTGAAGACTCGGAGTATCTGCAACCGGCTGTTGCTTTTCAAAAAGCCGGGCACGAAATATTGCATGTTGGTTTACAGGCGGGAGCTACGGTTAAAGGCAAGAAGAAGGGAACCTCGGTACTGATTGATTCATCGTTTAAAGAGGTTGGAATTGCAGATTTTGATGCTCTTTTGATTCCGGGAGGTTATTCTCCAGACAAGTTGCGGGCTGATGAACGGGCGGTGGCTTTTGTTAAAGATTTTATGGAAGCGAAAAAACCTGTCTTTTCCATATGTCATGGGCCTCAAATTCTTATTACCGCTAAAGTTATTGAGGGACGCCACATCACTGGTTGGAAGTCGATTGTTCAGGATATCGTTTATGCAGGAGGCATATTTCATGACAGGGAAGTCGTGGTCGACGGCAATCTGGTTTCAAGCCGAAGTCCGGCGGATCTGACAGCCTTTATCAGCGCTGCCTTGAAAAAATTGGGTTAACTTTTTTGATAGGAAGGGTCAGAGGGGCGAAAGAGATATTTAATATTTTTAGTGACTAAATTGCTTACGGCAAGCAGAGCCAAGATGAGATTTGACCCCTTAGGGTCTCGTGATAGAATCAAAAAATGGTACATTTATTCCTCAAGCTGGAGATTTAGCCCGAGTAAGTGAAGCGATTGAACAAAATCCAGGTTATAAGGTTGTGTATGAATTTCCCAATAACGAATCTAGAAATGCAGCGAGAAGGATTTTAAGAGAACTTCAAATTAGGGCTCTTCGCTATTTCGTGTGGGTAAACTCGGTTACGCCAACAGAAAAAGCTTTACCCTAATAAGTTGCAGAATGCTTGAAGTCAACGGATAGCATGGAGAGGAAGAGCCAGCAAGGCCAAGCCCTACGGGGGTGCTCGCGCGCTCGCAGCCTTGCTGGCTTTTCCTTTCCATGCTGCACCTACAGGTGGCGAAGGCGATAGGGCTTTCATGCCTCCGGCGGGGCTCTAGCTCAAGGGCTACCCCTCAATTAACTGATTTATCTTTTTTTTATATTTCCCACACAAAACAGCGACGAGCCCAAATTAGTAACATCGAAACAAGGGTAAGATGATAAAAATGCAACTTGAATTACGTTATCGTGCTTCATTTAACGAAAGTATTGAGTCAAGACATGAGGGCTTAATGAGGTTATTTTGTAAGATCCCAGGGTGTTGGGGTTTAAAGGGGACGGTTTTGCCAACGGTGCCAGATATCGGAGGGGAGTTGATGGTGCAATGCGATTTAAAAGATTTTCTAGGCGCTGGCGTTTCTGGTAGACTTGTGTATGTTTTTAGAGATAGAAACTATTTAAAAGATAGTAGTCAGTACGATGATTGTATGTTTATAGAACTCAATCCTGAATTAATACCTTATAAAGAGCTGGTTAATAGGATGTTTATCGATTATGTTCGTTTATTTGAACCATATCGTGCTACAATTATATTAGATGAAGAATTAGCCCTAGACGATTGGGATATTATTTCTGAAATGAGAGAAGATGCAAAGATTGATGTAGATGGCCGTGACACTATTTATAGATTGAATTCTGTAAACTACTTTGATGAGCTTTTATGTAGACGATCATTTGGCCTTACATTGAAAGAAATAATTACCAGACTAGAAGGTAATGTTGAAACAATCTCTCTAGAGGGCAATGGAGTGTTGATAATATATTCTACGCAAATACTTAAGCGTAGTGAGATAGAGAATATCAATGAAAAATTATTGCCTCTATTATACAGAAAAAATGCACTTCACTAAATATTATAAATATAGGGGACATCCTATACTTCCCTTGTCAATACAAAATGTGCTAAGTCTATGTTGTCGTAAAATTAGCAGGTTAACCCTATAACGCAACTTTTTCCCTATCGTTAACCGATGCTAATTGTTTTTTACGATGAGACAGATAGGACCGATGATTATGGCATTGCATTGCAAAATAGGGGACAGACCACCTTTATTTACTTTTACTCACAACAGGTTTTCTCCTTGGGCGCCCTGCTTTTCCCGGCATAACACGGCGACCGAGCATTTCGCTTATTTCCTCGGTGAACCTGCTTGAGCCTCAGACCTCCTGACCTCGGAAGAATTAATTAAGATACCAGGTCGTAGACCAAGCGCATATCAGTTCCTGGAAAAATAGTTTTAGTTTCGTTAAGTTCTCTGCATAATCTCATAATTACTCTTGCGCTGGTTTTATTTGCTGGATTGTGTAGCTGTACCCGCAAGACCTTATTCTTCTCATCTGGTAAAAGATTTGCTTCCATGGTGTAGATGGACTGAAGCAAAGTTCGTGATTGATCCTTATGACTAATCGTTTCTTTTACCATGTTAGCCATCATCGTTTCCGCCCTGTAAGCAATCATCTTTATGGTATCGATCAGATCCTTGCTTCGGGTTGCTAGCTGTTTGAAACGATCTTCTTCCGACAAGTCCCCCATGGTTACATGTTTAGGCGTGTTTTTCCGGCATTCTTTTAGGTCTTCCACTTCGTCACTCAATTCAGTGATCTCTTCCAGCAGCTGGGCTTTATCTTGCTCATACTTCTCCACCTCTTTTAGTTCAGTTTCTTTTAACGTGATATTAGAAAGTTCTATCTTTTTTCGGCTAAGTTTCGCGACCTGTTTGCGAACCTCACTATCAGCATCACGATAGAGAGGGTTGACTATCGATTCAGTCTCATCAATCTCCTCAAGAGAATAGCTTGAAAGTGCATCAATATTAAAATGCTGTCGCATATATCTAAAGAAATTTTCTTGTGACCATCTAGCGAACATCGCCGCTGCTACGAGGCCATATTCCCTCCCGTAATCAGTTGAGACAATAGACACCTGCTTGCCGCCATCTGAGATCTTGCGAATTTCTCGAACCCATATTTTTCCGCCGAGAAAACTGCCACGTTCCGCCAGTTTCATCTTTACCTTATTGCCGTTGGCCAGCTGTAAGACTGTTTCGTGAAACTCTTCTTTTGGCCAATTATCCCCAGGGTATTTATGATATGTCTGGCATGCAATACCAAGCACATACATTCTTTTCATAAAATCGGGGCTATATCCTTCCCGGTCAAATACCATTGTAAAACGACTAGTATATGGGTCTTTTTCCAACTCCAAAATATCTGGTTGATTGGGGACATTGCTCAAGAGGCGAGGAACGATCTCGTTTTCCAATACTTTTATCAATCCTGGGTCAATAGCTTTATTCACGAGAAAAAATGGCTGCCCATCCATGGCATTGACCCAAAAATCCGTTGTCGCCCGGTGGCAAAGTTTCTGGCGACTCACATAGTGCCGAGGCAGTTCCGTTTGCTTACCGTGATACACGCGAACGTGGCCGTCAATATATAGAACCCCTGCCATATCGGGGTCCATGGTCATCCATTGGGCACTAAGATCAGCAGACCACTGGTGAGGTTCACCGTTTTCACATAATTCCTTTAACTTATTACGCATTGTTTTGACTTCGGGAATCCTGTCTAGCCCGAAAAGCTTACCCCACTCACCAGGGGACTGATAACGCAAATTCTCCAAATATTTCAATCTGCAAAGTGCCATAAAGGCAAGAAGAAGAAATATGGAATCAAGTGAATAGAACCCATTCTGGAGCTTAAAGTTCTTCTCATGGTGATCAAGCAATCCAGTGGCAAGTAAGGCTGGAAGGGCGAAAAGAACTCCGCCCTTTGGCACGTCATAACATGTTGAAAATAAAGGTGAGGTCGGCTCGGAACTGAAAATACTAGTGGCCAAACGGCCTGGAATATCAGTGGCGCCCATACCTAAGGGTGCTTGAGCATCTTTTATACTTCTAGTACTTTTGGTATCTTGGTGGGATTCTAAAGTGCTGAGCGGTGGTTGTTCGTTTTTTTTTCTGGAAAATGCAACTTCCCTGCCTTAATAGCTTTCCTGATAGTGTCGGATTTTAATTCAAGTTTTTTAGCGGTTTCTACGATACTGTACCCAGAGTCAAAATACTCTTGAATGGATGCTAGCACCGAAGACGTCAATACTGCTGCTCCACGCGTGCGACGTTTTTGTAAAAAACCGGCCAATCCTTTTTCACGGAAAATCTTCACATTTCGCTTCAAGCTAATAGGTGTCACTCCGAAAGCCCGGCAAATTTCCGCCTGCTTTACCGAGCCGCTTATATACATCTGACTCGTGATCACTTTGAACGAAACAATATCGTCCACAGAATGACTATATATTGGCAAGTGTCCGTAAAAATAAGTGACTTTGGTGTCTTTTGATGTAAATCCAACATTCGCGTTTATAAGATTAGTACCTTCCGGAAAGAGCGGTAATTGCATCTGGGCCATAATGATATAATAATACCTCCATAAAGTGCAAAAATATCAATAAAAGCTAAAAACAAGAAAACCTCATGTCGGTAACATATCAGATTCCATGCCAAAGGCAAAACGAACATAGCTACAAAGGGGTATTTTCTGATTTTTACACTCTAGATTAAATGGTTATGCATCACTATGAAAGTGATGAAAAACTCCCGAGGTCAGGTGGTCTGAACCTATATTAGACTGCCTAATAGCCGTATAATTCTACGACTGTTTCGTGGACGAAATTGATTTAGATTTCTAATCAGCAGCCTAACTCTGGAAATATGGAAGACAGATGGCTGATGAGGAGTCTAAATTTTTGGGTATTATGACGTTATCAGGGCGGCATGAACAACTGTTCATGATCTAATTTTCCTGTGTTATTATATTAAGAACGACTATAGAGTCACTTGTAAAATATTATCTTATTTTGTATTATCGGTTAACTAAATCGCATTGAGAGGGAAAAGTCAATGAGAAGTTATTAATCGTTAAGAATGCGGAAGTAGCAGATATTTTCGGAATAATAATCAATAGCGGTCTTGTCCCGGAACCGGGAAAAGAACCAAAGCCAAGCTACAGCATACGAACCAAAACAACTCGTAAGCGTTCACCAGTACCACGTCTACATGCGACCAGAGGCCGGATTCACATAGGATTATATAGCCCACCGGCTGGCTTGTACACAT
>JAOTSI010000303.1 GCA_029865005.1 Desulfobulbaceae bacterium | reverse complement strand
CCTTCCATTTTTGGTTCCTGTAGAACGACGCAATCTTCTCGGATGTTGTCGGCAATTTTATTGAGCGCGTTAAGACCAATTGTTTGCGCGTAGACGATTTCTCGTCCGCGAAATCTCATGGTAACCTTAACTTTATTTTTATCACTAAGAAATTTTTTTATTTTCTTAATCTTAAAGTTAAGATCATGCTCTTCCGTTTTTGGACGGAATTTAATCTCTTTGGTCTCTACGGTGGTCTGCTTCTTTTTCGCTTCTTGCATTTTTTTCTTCTGCTCGTAGCGATATTTATCATAATTCATGATACGGCAGACCGGAGGTTTGGCGTTTTCAGACACCTCAACCAAATCGAGATCGCAATCATAGGCTTTTTCCAGCGCATCTCTTGCTGATAATACACCTAGCTGCTCACCGTCGTCGCCGATGAGTCTAACTTCCGGATATCTGATCTCCTCGTTTACTCTGGCCTTTATCTCCAGTTTATCGGGAGCTTTTTTCCCTCTCTTTTTGATGTCCGTTCCTCCTTAATTAGTTTAAAAATAGTGGGTTCAGATATACGGATGACAAATCAAACTCGATTGTCCCGTACTTCACTTTCAATTAGTTGCGCAAATTCATCTGGAGACATGGGTGGTAAATTTTCACCGTTACTTTTTCTTACCGTAACCTTGCCGTCTTCCATTTCCCTGGTACCGATAATCAGCATATAGGGTACTTTCATGAGCTGCGCTTCTCTAATCTTATAATTGAGTTTCTCGTTACGCAAATCTTTTTCAACTCTAACTCCGGCCGCGCGAAGGTTTTTATATACCTTCTCACTGTATTCGGCCTGTTCGTCGGTGATATTCATAATTCTGGCTTGCTCTGGAGCCATCCATAGAGGAAATTTTCCGGCGTAATGCTCTATGAGAACACCGATGAATCTTTCCAGGGAGCCCATTAAGGCGCGATGGATCATGATGGGTTGGTGTTCGGCTCCATCATCACCGGTATAACTCATTTCAAAGCGTTCCGGAAGGTTAAAGTCAACTTGGATAGTTGAACACTGCCAGGAGCGGCCGAGTTGGTCTTTAATCTTGATGTCTATTTTGGGGCCGTAGAAAACACCTTCACCAGGATCAAGCTCATAAGCTAATCCTTTTTTGTTCAAGGCTTGGCGTAGTGCTTCGGTTGCGAGCTCCCAGTTATCATCACTTCCCACATACTTTTCAGGACGGGTTGAGAGGTAGATGTCGTAATCGGCAAAGCCGAAAGTTTTTAAGACATGAAGATTAAGGTCAAGAATATTGTAAATCTCATCTTCAAGTTGATCATGACGACAAAAGATATGAGCATCGTCCTGAGTAAAACCTCTTACTCTCATAAGTCCGTGAAGAGCACCGGTTCTCTCGTATCGGTATACCGTGCCAAGTTCGCACCAACGGATGGGAAATTCGCGGTAACTATGTTTCTTGCTATTATATACCCCGATATGAAAAGGGCAATTCATAGGTTTGAGCTGATATTTAACCTCATCAATCTCCATAGCCGAATACATGTTTTCGCCGTAAAAATCTAGATGACCACTGGTTTTCCAGAGATCTTGGCGGGCAATGTGAGGGGTGTAGAGGAGGTCGTAGCTATTACGGTAATGCTGTTCCTTCCAATAATCTTCGATTAGATGACGTAACAGAGATCCCTTGGGTTGCCAAAGGATGAGTCCGGGACCTATTTCTTCTTGAATAGTGAAAAGGCCAAGTTCTTTGCCCAAGCGGCGATGATCTCTTTTTTTGGCTTCTTCCAAACGATCGAGGTACTTTTTAAGTGCCTTTTTGTCGAAAAATGCTGTTCCGTATAGCCGTTGTAGAATGGCATTGTTTTCATCGCCACGCCAGTATGCCCCGGCTACTCGCAAAATTTTAAAAGAT
Organism: Desulfobulbaceae bacterium; assembly: GCA_029865005.1. Classification (GTDB taxonomy): domain Bacteria; phylum Desulfobacterota; class Desulfobulbia; order Desulfobulbales; family Desulfobulbaceae; genus JAOTSI01. Next base: position 3,907 of record JAOTSI010000303.1, on the reverse strand, counting down.
TTAAGCCAGGTAGTGTCGGGGATGTGGGGGCCGCGACATAGGTCGGTGAAATCACCTTGTTGGTAGGTGGAAACCGTGTCAAATTCCATTTCATTTAGAAGTTCGACTTTATAATCTTCCCCGGCTTGACTGAAGAAATCTATTGCTTCCTCTCTCGTCATCTCTTTACGTTCAAAGGTATGACGCGCGGCGATGATTTGAGCCATCTTCTCTTCAATATTTTGGAAGTCGTCTGGGCTAAAGGGTTTTTCTACGTCAAAGTCGTAGTAAAATCCGTCCTCAATGGAGGGGCCAATGGCTATTTTGATATTGGGTCCGTATAGTTCTCTGACAGCTTGTGCCATGATGTGGGCGGTGCTGTGACGCAGGATTTCAAGCCCTTCATTTGAATCGCCTTGAATGGGTTCCAGATCAGCATCGTTCGTAAGCTGAGTGGCGAGGTCAACAGCATTACCATTACAACGAGCTGCAATGATATTTTTGCGTTGTTTTTTGGAGGCAAAACCCTTTATTGCTTCGGCAATGGTAATGCCGGAGGTGAAGGTCTTGGTCTCATCTTTATTGAAGGTGATTGAAATTTCGTTCATGATTGCTTTAAAAAGGAAAGGCTAATAAGTATAGGTGAAGTAGTTCAAGCCTATAGCTCTTAGCCTTTTTATCGTGGTAGGCGCGGGCGGTTTCGAACCGCCGACCTCTACCGTGTCAAGGTAGCGCTCTCCCCCTGAGCTACGCGCCTGTATATTTAAATCCAGGTTCTAACATGTGAACACGAGATACTAAATCATGCTAGAGATAAACGCAAGTCAAATACCAAGGAACGTGTTCATTGTCAAGAAAAATTCTGCCTGCCAGCTATGGCTCGAGCCAATGTATGTTGGTCGGCATACTTTATATCCATGCCCATGGAAATGCCACAGGCAAGACGTGTTACCTTTACCGGGTACTGTTGTAGGTTGTCAATAAGGAAAGAGCCGGTCGCCTCTCCTGGCACGGTTAAATTAGTGGCGATTAATACTTCCTCTACTTCCGTGTCTCGTACACGTTCTAGTAATTCCTTAATCTTAAGTTCTTTTGGACCGATACCTTCCAAGGGAGAAATGACACCATGTAGTATGTGATATACTCCATGAAATGAAGATGTTTTTTCTATGGCAAGTAGGTCACCGGGTCCTTCCACTACACAAATAACTCGATGGTTGCGTCGTTGATCGCTGCAAATAGCACAGGGATCATGTTCGGAAAAGGCAAAACAGGTGGAGCATAGTTGAATGGAATCGTGCAGAGAGGAAAGTGTTTCAGCTAAGCTTAGCGCATTATCTGCGGGTTTGCGCAGGATATATAGGGCCAATCGAGTGGCAGTTATTTTTCCTATTCCTGGCAGTTTGGTCAGTTCTTTTATTAACTGTTCTAATGGTGGTGGGATAACATCCATGGCATCAAAGTGTTAAAAAAGGCCGGGGATTTTTAAACCACCGGTTAGTTTGCTCATTTCACCTTGTCCTAATTCACGCGCTTTATGGAGACCGTCGTTGACAGCAGAAAGGATAAGGTCTTCAAGCATTTTTTTCTCATTGGCATCAATAATTTCCTTTTCGATGGAAAGAGAAAGAATTTCTTGTTTTCCGGAGACGGTAACAGTGACCATGCCGCCACCTGAAGCGCCAGTAACGGTTTTGTTGCTGAGCTCGTCCTGTATTTTTTTCATTTTGTCTTGTGCTTGCTGGACCTGGTTCATTAAGCTTGAGATGTCCATGGTTACTTATTCCTCCAAAGGGGTTTGATTATTTATAGAGTCGTTATCGGTTATGGATTCCGCTGGGAATGATTCTCGAAAACGGGGTCCTATCCTTATATCGCCAATCTGGCCATTAAAAACTTCAAGTGCAGTGCGAACCAGAGGTTCGTTGGAGAGGCTCATTCGTTCCTCTCTAGCATTTTTTCCGCTATCTCCATCCACCTCGCAACACTGGGAATCAGGGAGCTCGAATCGTATGGCTAGGTTGTCTTGGAAATAATCCAGGGCATACTCGGTTAGAGGAGAGATGTTCTCGTTATTTTTTAAAAGACGGCAATCAGCAGCGTCATTATAGATAATAACTAGTGAGTCTTTTACTATTCGTGCCCCTAAAGCTCGCTGAAGAGTGGCACCCATCCAGATTTTTCTATCTTTAACGTATTCGATGAAACCCGGCCAGAGTTGTCTTATGTCTTTATTGTCTTTAGCTGGAGGGTGATGGGTAGAGTGTTTTGTTTTTATAGGATTTTTTGAGAATTTAGGATCCACGTTGGGTGGTCTTTTCTCTATAGATAAAGAGTGGTCAGTTTTGGAGACCTGTGGTGGTATAGATTTAGGGGGCGCTTTAACGCTGTTGCTTGGTTGTTCTATAATCTTGGACTTTTTTTTTTCCGTTGGAGAAGAATCTGGTTTATGGCCAGTGGGATTCACGTTATGGGGTAGGGGAGTTTTGTTTTGGCTATGTTCTTGCTCTGGCGGGATGCTCTGTAGTAGTTGATCAAGTTGGGCGATGATTCCTGATACAGGTATGATCTCTCCTGCCTGTATAACTTTGGTGAAGGCCATCTCCAGAATATAGCGAGGTCGGTTTGAATAGCTTAGCTTCTCAAGGTTTTCAATGAGAATATTAAAGGCTGAAATAATGGTCGATGGATTATGGTTTTTGGCCAGTTCGCTGAGCGATGTGATCTCTTCTTCAGGTAAGTCAAGAAGGAGTGCAGGATTTTTAGCGCTCTTGCACAGAACCATGGATCGAAACCAATCAAGCAGATCGTTGACGAACCGTTTTAGATCCATGCCGAGACCATAGATTGAATCGAGAAGGCTTAGGGCGGTTGCTAAGTCTTGATTAAGTAGTGCTGCCCCGATATCATAGATCAGGTTGTGACTGACCAAGCCTAGGACTTCGGTTACTTGGTCTGTAGAAACATCATTGCCACAATAGGAAAATATTTGATCAAGTAGGCTAAGGCCGTCTCTTACGCTGCCTCCCGCTTCCCTTACAATAATATTTAGGGCTCCATCTTCAATGGTGACTTTTTCTTGTTCGGCAAGTCGAGAGAAATGAGTGAAGAGCTCCTTGTGGCCAACTCTTTTGAGTTCGTAACGTTGACAGCGTGACATGATGGTGACCGGTACTTTGTGTAGTTCTGTGGTGGCCAGCATGAAGTAAACGTGGGCAGGAGGTTCCTCAAGGGTTTTGAGTAAAGCATTGAAAGCCTCGGTGGTTAACATGTGCACTTCATCAATGATGATGATTTTATAACGGGACCCACTGGGCATGAATTGAATTTTTTCTTTCAGCTCTCTTATTTCTTGGATTCCCCGATTGGATGCACCGTCAACTTCGTGAAGATCCATGCTGGAGCCAGCAGCTATCTCTTTGCATGAGCGGCAATTGTTGCAGGGATTAGGGGTGGGACCGGTTTCGCAGTTGAGTGCTTTAGCCATAACTCTGGCGAGGGTGGTCTTTCCTACTCCACGAACGCCGCTGAAAATAAGGGCGTGGGCAACTCGATTTCTGGTAAGCGCATTTTGGAGTGTTTGGACAATGGGACGTTGACCAACTACCTCATCAAAGGTTTGGGGGCGAAATTTTCTGGCAAGAACAAGATATGACATGGCTCGGTGTCATGAGGTGAAAAATTGTCGATTTTGTATTCAAGGTGATTGTATACATTCCTTGAAATCCAATCAATTGAAAAAAGGATAGCCGGGCTACCCGCAGCACAGAAAGATTATCACTACCGCTGCTTCCTCCCGGATCTGACGGGGTTCGTGAGTCTTTATTGCCTTGGACCCGGCTATCACACTTATATTCTATGAATGGCGGAGAGGATGAGATTCGAACTCATGGTACTTGCGTACACACGCTTTCCAGGCGTGCACCTT
>JAOTSI010000302.1 GCA_029865005.1 Desulfobulbaceae bacterium | reverse complement strand
GTAAGGGTGTGCTGCGTACCATTGGATTCCAATTTAATTCCCAACAGCGGCGTGTTATCGACCAAGCTGCTAAGGCCACGGATTTTCTTGAGGGTATCGTTGGTCATGGCACCTCCAGCTTAGAGTCAGTTTTAAAAGTCCCCAGCTTCACCTAACTACTCAACCATTACCATTTTATAGCTCTTTTCGCCCAATCTGATAGAAAACTTTAACCATATATAATGTGTTCAACTTGCCGCTGTAAAACGGAATAAATTGTGATAATGAGTGCTCCGCTGAAACCTATCAACCATTACATTCACGCATAATATGCAGAAGTACGAATGTATACGAAAACAATTCGCTTGTTAAATAATCCGATTTATAATAGCGTAGATGCAGTATATTCAGACAAAAAAGGCCTATTTTTATCCTTCCACCTGGATATATCTTGAATTGGAGACAATATGGCCGATCTCGTGTCGAAATGGAGATACGCAGGAACTATAGATCACCTTGTTATGTGAAAACTAAATTACTAATTTTGAGGCTCGGCGCTGTTTTGTGTGGGTAATACAAAAAAAGTGAGAAATCAGTTGATTGAGGGGTAGCCCTTGAGCTAGAGCCCGCCGGTGGCATGAAAGCCCTATCGCCTTCGCCACCTGTAGGTGCAAGCATGGAGAGGAAGAGCCAGCAAGGATGCGAGCGCGCGAGCACCCGTAGGGCTAGGCCTTGCTGGCTCTTCCTCTCCATGCTATCCGTTGACTTCAAGCATTCTGTAACTTATTTGGGTAAAGCCTTCTCTGTTGGAGTAAACGAGTTTACCCACATGGAATAGCGAGGAGCCAATTTTGAACTCCAATACTACCAATCACAAGGCATAAATCATGAAATTAAACATGAAAATAAACAAAATAAAGTCAATCGATCATCTTGAAATGGATTTACCCATAGAAAAAGGACTTTATGCAATTACAGGTCAAAATGGATCTGGAAAAAGTACAGTAGCTACATGTGCTTCAAGTGTTTTCTTTAATATGCCAATGAATGACTACTTTGGTGTATCACATAAAGATGCTAATATTTCTTTTAAATTAGATGATGCAACAAGAGCATGGGGTAAAGTAGATAATAGGTGGAGAAAACAATCGTCGGGAAGAATGTCCATCAAGGGATTTTATGGCTATATCCGAGTTTCCCAAACTGCCATAAGACCCAAGTCCCCATGTATAGAGCCCTTGAGTGCAATTTTAGAGTGCATGGAATTTTGCCGGAATCTGACCAGGAATATCGAGGTCTCCAACGGTTAAAAAAATCAGGTCAGAAAATGCCTCAAGATTGCTAAAACCACTTGCTCTGTTTTTGACTATTTTGATTATTCTGTTTATTCCTTCAGAAATAGCGTTAGTCAAACCTGTTTCAACAAAAGGCAGCAGGCGATGTTCATGCTTTTTAATGGTCTTTACAAATTTCTTTATTGATTCCAGGCGACTTCTATTTGCTGTTTTGTACCAGCTATCGAGAAAGTCTTTGGCTGAAGCTTGATCTTTGAACTCCCAGAATTGCTCAAACTCATCTTTAAGTATCCAGGCTCGATGAATTCGACGGTTTCCCCTATACAGGGATCTCAAAGACTTGGTGTTTTCCTCGGTACGATTGGAAGAGTGCCGATAAAGAAGCCACCGCAACCCCTTTAAAGCTTTTCTATCGTCTTTGCTTGCTTTGCGCCATTCCTCTTTACGGACTTCATCAACAGCTTCGTTGAGTGCCTTGACAATATGGAATCGATCCAAAACCAGCGTGGCATTTCGGCACCATTTTTCTATGGCACCAATGAATGTTTCACACATGTCGCAGCTAGCAGAAATAATGCGTCCACGTTGAAAATTACTAAGCTCATTACGAAAAAAAGTATCTATTGTATCTCTGGCTTTCCCTTTGCCAATCCAGACGACACATGATTTTTCAAGATCATAAACGATGGTGGCATACTTGTGACCTTTGCAATATGAAATTTCATCGATACCTATCGACCTAAGATTTCTGACTTTATGACCTTGCCTTGTCCTCGTAATGATACGGTGCAAAAGATCGGACAAAGTTGACTGGGATATCTTGAGAAATTGAGCAGCAGCCTTTTGTGTCATTGTTGAACAGTAAACAAGTAATGAGTACTCAAAGCGATAAGTGACACGCGAATAGAGGGCTGCCCATGGAATGAATTCTTGCACACGTCCATGAGTACGGCAAATGATCTCCCGTGGTGAGTAGATAAAGAATACCTGTCGTCCGCAAACGGGAAGATCACGCCAGATTCTAGGAGTTTCCACAGTGTGAACAATCTTGCCCCGACGGTTACATCGAGGACATAATGCCCCATTTTTAAATGGTTTAACCTCCAACCAGAGCTCCGTAAACCAGTTACGGAAAGTGTAATCTTTGACCGAGAAAGCTTTGATGTTAAGTAGACGTTGGATAAATTGACATACGCTCATAATTTGTCCTCCAGTCTTGTTAGCGGTGAAGAGGTCTAAATATATTAAAAGCTACGAACGCCATTTTTTCAACTATTGAGCAACCGATCCGTTAATATTGTTTTCTGTTCCGACGAGCAGTTTGAAGGCCCATTCTCGCAGAAAACAATATCAGCTCACTTTGATCTTAGATGAAACGATTGGGAAACCCGGATAGACCCATTTTTTGTCTTCCTCCTCGAAATAAACATCATCCCAACTTTCTATACTGACAAAAGCATCATCATCTTTAGAGTTAAAAAGAGTTATAAGCGCATAGTATGCCTGGTAGTAGTATCCCAGTGCAGGACCAACAGCTGAATGATCATGTTTTGTCTTTCCTACCATAAGTCATACCTTTTGTTATAGTCTTGACTATTGATAATTAGGTCTTGGTTGGTTCAATTACAAAGCCGAACGTCTCGTATCAGCTGACCCAAGCGAAACTACCACTAAAGGTGATACGCAGATGAATGGTTGAATTACCACCTGAATTCACTCGAAGAACCGCGCTGCTTGGGATCAGCTGCATACACTTGTTATGTTTTTTCCATTTTAATTTTTAAATAAACTTTTTAAAAATTTAACGATATCTTCAATTTTGGTTTCGTTATTATTAGTTAGATAATCTACTATTAATTCAATAATTTCTAGGCGCGACTTACCTCTGGCTCTTAGTTCCGTATCAATTCTTTTGTATAGCTTCTTTCCATTTGTATCTTTCGAGGTGTCGGTGCTATTTTTGTAGTTTTCGATTATTTCACCAAGACTGACTTGGTGGAAAACAAAATCATTCAACAATCTAAATAGCTTATGATCTACTGAATCGTAAAGATTAGTTTTTAAATACTTCTCCAAGCTTTCAATTGGAAGATAGTTAACTGGGATATTATTTTGAATGCCATGTCTTGCAATATACCGTTGAGCATCACTTTTAACATCCCCATCTAGTATTATTGAAATACTTGAGGTTTTCCCTACTAAATTAGAGTTAACCACTTCTTTAGCCAATTCAATCACATTTGAAAAGCCACCACAGGGTAATACATGAACTAAACGATTTGAGAGCAGAGAGTGTTTTCGCAATAATCTGCTTACAATTTCTTTTGCTAAATCATCTTCTACTAAAATTATATAATCGTAACCTGAGTGGTCGTAAAGGATTCGAGTGGCATAAGCAGGGTAACATGGGTTTAGTATTTCGACAGAGTTATCCGAGTGACGTTCTAAAAAGAAAATATTTTCTGGTTTTATTGAACCTATGAGTTCTATTGAGTGAGTTGAAAAATATATAGCATAATTGTATTCCTGAGACATTTCTCTAAGAAAGGTTACCAATCTTTTTAAGGATGAAGGATGTAAAGCTAATTCTATTTCATCTAAGAAAAGAAGGCATGGCTTTAGCAAACTAGCTCTATCAGAGTTCCTAATATTTAGAGAATTCAATATACTGACTAATAGATTCTCACCTGTTGACATATGAAATTGGCTAACACGGCAATCACCTTTCTGGTAATAAAATATGTCACCACTAAAGGAAACCCGACTCCCAGCATCGTCGTTGCTTAGCTTAAGTAATTTTTCATAAAATGATTCATTATTGTGTAAAATTTTTCCTAAATTTTTTCTTATGAAATCAGGGCCTGGCTTTAATACTTTGTCACCGATTCTGTCAAGACGCTTGAGTAAGTCGTAGTTTGTGTTACGAAATCTATTTCCGAAAATTATACTTCCTTCATAAAATCGGGACTATCCGGATTTCCCAAATGGTGTATTGTACTAAAAACAGGGGTGGCCCTTGGGTGCTTTTGTCCCCATGGCGTGGTGGCGTGCGTGGGCGTGGGGTCGGACCAAGCGATACCCTTGTTTTAGCGGAAGAACATGCTCCAAAAAGGTACAAAAATGGTCTTAGCGCCCCCTTTTGAACCCCAAAAACAACACTCTAAGCAACGACATCGGACCATGGCTTGTTATATGGCGAGCCCGTTCTCGATAAATGATGGTGCATTATTCACGTCAATTCCGGGGACACCGATTCCGGGGACACCATACTTAATTTAGCCTAATTAAGTATGGTGTCCCCGGAATTTCGGAATTAGTAGTCTCTAGGCGGAATTTGTTGACAGTTTTAACCGGTCTCAAGCTAAAGCTCAAAATTAAAACCTTGTTTTATGAGTTGCCCATACTTGTCTTCATCGAAGCCATAGAGGCGTGCGGCGCGGTGGGCCACATCTTTTTGAATCTCGTTGAGATCGACCAGGATAGCCATTTTTTGGATTTTTTTTCGGAAATTTCTTTTATCCAGGGGACGTTCCAGGATGATTTCGTAGAGGCGTTGGAGTTGGGTGAGGGTAAATTTTTTGGGAAGCAGTTCAAAGCCGATGGGTTCATAGCGGACTTTGCCTTTTAAGCGCTTAAGGGCCATGTCGATGATTTTTTCATGGTCAAAGGCCAGGGGGGGGAGATCATCAATGGCGAACCAGGCCGCGTCTCGGGCATCGGTGGCGGCCTGGAGGTTATGTGCGGAGATATTGACCAGGGCATAATAGGCCACGGTGATGACTCTTTCTCTGGGGTCACGGCCCACATCTCCGAAGCTGTAGAGTTGCTCCATGAAAACGTTCCGCACTCCGGCCTCTTCATGCAGTTCTCGTCTGGCGGCCTCTTCAAGGCTTTCCTCGATTTGTACGAAACCGCCGGGTAGGGCCCACTTGTCGGCAAAGGGTTCAAGGTCTCGTTTGATGAGTAAGATTTTGAGTTCTTCTTCATCAAGGCCGAAGATGACGCAGTCGACGGTTACCGCCGGATGGGGGTATTCATAGGTAAAGGCCATGGGGTGTACCTTGGGTTGTCTTATCAGCTAAAAATGGTGCGGTTCATTCCTCACCGGCACCCTACGGTGCCGGATAACTATCAGGGTTCTTAACATAACTATCCCTTTCGGCCTAATCCAGCTTGCAGCTGGGAGGCATTTCCCGTTTGTGGCGGGTGGCTCGGTAAATCTGTTGAACCTTATCCAAATTATCGGGGGCAAGTTCCTCGCCATCGTACTCATTTAGGCCGTTATTTTCAATGACCCGTAGCGCCTTTTCCAACGTGTCGTAGGTCATTCCCATTTCATCTTCGTCCGTTTGTTGTTCCCAAAGTCCGGCAGTGGGTGCCTTGGTCAGGATAGGTTTGGGAACACCCAAGTATTCGGCTAGTTGGTAGACTTCGGATTTGTACAAAGCGCCCAGAGGCTCAAGATCCACGCCACCGTCGCCATATTTGGTGTAATAGCCGATCATGATCTCTGATTTATTACCAGTTCCTAGAACCAGGTAATTGAGTT
>JAOTSI010000301.1 GCA_029865005.1 Desulfobulbaceae bacterium | reverse complement strand
AAGAGCCAGAGGATACCGAACCACCAAAAATCTAATCAACATGGCCTTCCTGATTGCCGGCAAGCTTGATTTTGCGTTACCCACATGAAATAGCGAGGAGCCATAGATTGAATATAATACGTTAAAATTATAAAATTCTGAAATAACAGCAGAGTAGTTTTTTACAATAATCACCCTTGCTCTTCTAAAACAGATTTTCTTTGCCTGTATATTATAAAAAAATTACTTAAGAACACAAACAGAACGCTTAAAACAAGTCCAATAATTAATGAAAACACCACAATTTTATTCACTTGTGGTCTTATGGGAATTAATGGCACATTTACCGGTAATTCAACAGAAGCTGCCCTCACAATATCTAAACGTTCTTTAACTTTATTGAGTTTTCCAATCTCCTCATCAATCATGCGTATCTTAACAAGAAAAGGATTGGATAATTGCTGCAGCTCAATTCCATGCTTCCCATAACTATTATTTTCCAACAAATCAATTTCTGCTTGAAGTTTACATAATCCATCAATGTAAGGGTCGTTTGATTTTCGTTTACGTAACCCTGCTAATTCAGCCTTTAACAACCTTTTTCCCAACATATACAATGGAAGATTATCATATGAAATTGCAATGGGAACGTTCGTGAATCCTTCATGTTCTGTTATATTATCACTTGTCATCATTTCGACTTTTTGAGTAATTCTCAAATTATCTTCAAGCTTCATGATTCTGGCAAGTCTCTTTTTCTCATAACTTTTTCTTAGGAAGTCGATCTCAACACGAATATCCCGCTTCCTTTGTTCTATCTCAGCAGGAACAGCTGACCGTATATATGTTAAGAAATTAATTTTTGTATCAATAAATTGCTCAACCGCAAGGGAATTAGCCTTCTTAATCAAAAGATTCAGTATTTCCGAAACATGTTGCGGATTTTGCCCTTCAAAATATATTGATTTTAAAAAATTATTCCGGCTAACTTTCAAGCTTTGATATTTAAAAGATTGATTAAAAGCAATGAAGGATAAATTATTTATACCTACATTTTCCGTAACACCTTCCCACACAAACCTTCTAACTTCTGAGCTTTGAAGATTTGCATCAAACATTGCATAAATCTCAGATTGCTCTTTACCATTTGACTTGATACCTGGTAAATTAACAACCAAAGGAGCAATTGCTAAATCGCTAGGTAACCTAAAGACAATACCCGCCCTATAAACTCTAGGAGCGAAAACACAATATAACGTCGCAACAGCAACAGTTAATATAGTAAAAATAACAATTATCCATTTTCGCCGAATAAGAATATCGATGATATCCATCAAGTCAATTTCTTTATCGTGATACAAATCATCAATCATGGAAGTTGACTTTTGCCTATTTTTTACCATAGAATAAATCCTTAATTTAAAATAAATTATTATCAAATAAAAAAAAAACAGCTCCTTATTATTTCGAGTGGGTAACTATTTTTAAATTATCGAGGGCAAACTAGCACTAGTTAGATCCTGTTAGCAGGGTGTCACTAATAGCCTTTAAGGAACAGGGGGAAGAACAAGACAGAGCTTTGCGGGTGTTCACTAACTCGCAACCTATAACCTTCCTTCCCTTTAACTACTTGACCTATAGGTGGCGAAAACATCCGGCCAGGTCCATCTCAAGGGCTGGTCAGTTATATCGCCACAATAAATAAATTTTAGCTCATTACTCACACGAAACATCTATGAACCAACAAATGCTGGGTGACCAGATAAACGCCTACTTCTTTCAAAGATTGACCTATCGATATCATGGTACTTCATAATATACCTATCTGTGTCAGTAGGAGGTGAGTTAAGAGGGAAGATTAAGCCAAACTCTAGTAAGAATAATGCGCTGGCTCTATTGTTTTTTATCTATAAAGATCTCGTGTTAAAAACAACATAACTTTCTAGTTGTCTTAAGTAGGACCAAAAGCTTTAGTTACTATTAACAGGAAATCTTCCTAATAACAACCGAGCTGTTACTTGATTATGCTTAGCCAGCCAAGTTATGAAAAGAGACAATCCTAATGCAAATATAAACGAAACTGATACTTTCGTCCACCCATGACCAAACCCGCTCCTAAGAAAGAGCAAATGAATCGCGTATACACCGAGTGATGCCCTGCCCACAGACGCAAGAGGACTTAGCCATCGCACTTCCTGAATTGATAGTATAAAATAAATTGAGGCTGCTACCCCTAATACTCCTTTCAAAATAGATAACATTTCAGAATTAAATACCTGCGATCCCATTGAAGGGAAAATAACTAATCCGTAACCAATTGAGAACATAATTAAACTGACGCCTGTGAAAACCGGTGATACTGGTTCAGCAAAATTTAATTTGAGATAACGAAAAGCTAGTCCAGCAGCGAAATAGGGCAATAGAGACAAAAAATACGAGCGCCCATAGTACATGGATGGTACTCCAACTTGAGATACAAGTAACCAGAGAGAACCAACAACACAGGCACCAATCACTACCTGAATCCATTGATCACGGCATAGAAATGGAGAGGCCAGAACGACAAATAAACACCAATAGAACAACACTAGAAGATACCAGAGCCCATCATAAGGCCGAGCGAGGAGCGTAGAGATGTATTCTAATAGTGATGATGGTATCCCTATGACATCAAGCCCGGTAAACGAGAACCTCGACATGAACCACATGATTGGGGCCCAGACGAAAAAAGGAATAAGTAAGCGCTGAGCGCGAATTGCAATCCACGAAAATCGACGCTGAGCTGGTGGACTGGTTAAATATCCAGACACAAAGGCGAACAATGACATCTCGAAGGAAGCCAAGAAACAAAAGAAAGGTTCATGCACGCTAAGATTTCTTTGGATAGCATGTCCCAGTACAACACAAACCATAGCTATGCCACGCATCGCGTCAATGCGAACCGAACGTTCTTTCATAGGTTTTAAAACCACATATTAAATTTTATGGCTACCAACGTAAGCCGAGACAAAAAATGGCTGATAGGTCGACACGGCATCAGAGGGAAAACCTGGTTGGTGTCCGAACATGGCACCATGGAAGCCGTTCGAGATAACTAGCTGAATTTACCCTTTGTCCCGGCTTAAGTTGTTAGCCAATTTTATTATGCATTGTGAGGAATATTTATTATCGCATGTTCCTGTGTTATCAAAATTTTTATCAGAAGAAAATGCTATGGTAAGAGTATTTCGATACAAATTTTCAGCACCATAAATGTTAAGCAAGCAACTAAACACCCATTTCTTGACCCCACCTAATACAAACCAGTAAACAGTGCTCAATACCCCAGGATCTTTTCATAAAAATGCAAAAGTTTTTTTGTTTCGCAACCCCAGTTGAATGATTCAAATACTGCTTTTTTTCCTCGCTTTCCCATAGCTAAAGCTTCTGCTTTATTTTCAATTAACTGCTGAATCGCTAATGCTATACTGTCAACATCTTGGGGATCAACACAAATACCACATTTATACTTATCAATTATCTTGCGATAGAGGGGAAAGTCCGAAACGATTACGGGTAAACCTAGGGCCATATATTCAAACATCTTAGTTGGATACGATTCAACATAATTAGGAACTGCATGCAGAACAGCCAACCCTATATGACACCTTTTGATAATCTTCCAGCCTTCCTGAGGTTTCATGTAACCTCTCAGTCGAATACTCTTCCTTTCGTGCTCACTCATGTTACGAAAAATGTTCTGATGATCATTTCCCCGAATAGGTCCTATACATTCATAGTGAAGGTCAAATCCTTTTTTCCTTAACTCTGTTATAGCCTTCAAAGTGGTAATACTCCCTCGTTCAGGAGCAACAATTCCCATGTATCCTACTGTCGGGGTTTGATAGCAATTATCTGTTATTTTATCTAGATGATCAACATCTGGCATATTTAAGATTACGACCTTATCTGAAACCCATAAATAATCTTTAACATAGGAATTCTCAGCAAATATCACTGGAATTCCAGTTAATAATAAATGCTCTATCATTCGAGCAATAAAAGAAAATAAAGAGCGGAAAGTTAACGGAACCCAACCTTTCGAAAGGATGGCCTTAGGAAGATTCTCGTGCATATCAAAAATAACAGCCTTCCCTTTTAATCGTAAAAGTTGTGCCCAAGGTAGAAGTTCAGGATCATGAATATGATACAAATCTCCATTTTCTTTAAGAGCGATATTATAAACCTTCCAAGCAGCGACAAGCATCCGCGAGAAACGTCCCCCCATCTGCCATCCGGCACCTCTAATAACGATGCCATCAACTTTTTCATTTAAATCAGGAGAAACTACCAGCACCACATTAAACCCTCCACGTAAACCAGCGATGCACTCTTTTTGAAAAATTCTCGTATCAAAAGGTGAATGAACAGAGGTTAGGTGGACTATCTTTATAGCTGTCATATAGGATCAATTAAAAACAATTCGTTTTGTACCTGAATCATCACAGGCAAGAAAAGTAAGCAGTATCGGCATTAACTCTAATGAACTAAAAACAAAAGCTGGTATCATATAGACAGATGTACATACTAACAACGAAGACATAAGTCGTCTTAAGATTTTGCACCCGACTCGGGAATTTTTAAAATGGGGCACAAGAAAGATAAAAGCAAAGTAAATAGTACCAATTAACCCATAGGATCGAAGCAGAAAAAGCCATTCATTATCAACAGAATAGCTTAATCCAGATCGACTAAGTGGACCTACACCCAAGAACGGATTCTGCCAAAACAGTATAAAAGTTTCATTCCACACATCAAGGCGGACCAGCCAACTTGCAGAGGATTTTATATCGGCCAATTCGAAAAAACGCCAAACATTCTTATCATGAATAACGATTAAAAAAATAAAAACACAACTAATGGCAACTAACAGGTATGATAATCTTTTTTTATTAACTTTATATCCTTGACCAATGTAGGGAACTAGAATAAAAAAACATACACCGCAACATAATGCTACCAAGGCACTTCTCGATCCAGTTAATAGTAGGGTACCTATTTGAACAAGTAAAGTAACAAAATACCTAAATTTTAAATATTTCCAAACAAAATAAAGAGATATCATGGAGCACATTGCATACATAAAGCCGAGCTCGTTCGGATTACCGATCATTCCAACGGGACGTGGTCTAGGGTAGTTATCAATCAAGGTGTGAAACTGGGTTGGTGCAACGATTTTTATATAATGATCATTGAGATTAAACCAGTTAAAATACTGCTGAAGTATTAGTGGAACTAATAATAAAGATGATACCAAAATTAATCTTAAAATTTTGGTTTTTTCCTCTTCAGGGTTAGGACTTATTTCAATAAGAGAAACAGTTAGAGTGTAAAAAAGCAAGTACTTCCCTAGCCGAATAAGCTTATTAAGGTCACCAAAATGAGTTCCCATTCCGACAACAGTACCGTTCAGGATCGATATAAGAATTATCATGGAAAATCCAGTCAATAGTGTCTGGCGCCATCCCCAAACCAAAACAACCCTACAACCCAAACATACTGAACATATTACATATAATACTGCAAGAAGTATTAAGAGATCATCCAATCTTAACGCTGGTAGACTACCAAAAAGCTTGAGTGCCGGGGTCAAGAAAAGCGATATAATAGAAAGTTTAAAAAGAACTGAATACACACCGTAAGCACCTGTAAAAGACTTATCGATATGACTATTACCGCTCATGCACCTACAATCCAATAATACATCCCCCATTAAGAATAGGTAATTATCTAACGAATAAATCCCACTGATGATAATAAATAGTGAGAGTATGTATGAGGCCAATATACCCTATTGTACCTATGACA
>JAOTSI010000299.1 GCA_029865005.1 Desulfobulbaceae bacterium | reverse complement strand
ACCAAGATAATTGACTTCAAGAGCCAGTTGCGGATCACTATCAATGGAGGCTATAGCGGTGTTTATTATAAAATCTGGGTTCCATTTATCCAGGTAAAGCCCAATATCCTCTGGTTCACGTAATGAAAGTTTTTTAGAGTTAGGTGCGTAAATATCTACCTTTTCACCTGCATTTTTTTTAAAATAATGGACTAGAGTACCTCCAATAAGACCAGCCCCTCCGATAATCACGCCTATTTTCTTTCTCTGTCCCACCGTATCACTCCATTTTGCCCTAATGTAATTATCGGCTGCACAATGGCAAAGCAGACCGTTTACCCACTCCACCTCAATAATTTATTACACAACACTTTAATTCTATCATTTACCAATGATACTACTTCAATCCTCATTCCCCATCATTCTATCTCTACAATATTATTTTAACACTTAACTAAAAACTGTTACTGTAAATAAAATTTCGAACAAATAGATATTCCGTTATATTTTTCCAGGGCAGTGCAAAGAGAGCCTAGCTTCTACACTTGCAGCCACAACGATTCACAACAAAAAACTATTGTACCCTTGCTTATTCAGTCATATAATAAGCAGTAATCAGAAACAGAAACAAGGAAAGATCATGTCGCAAATTTATCTTGTCATAAGCTTCTTACTCATTTGTTTTAACACTTCAGAAGCAACGGCGTTCTCTTTTTTTAAATCTTGCACACCATATAATCAATCACCCGACAGTGGAGTATATCACCAAATAATCAATGCAGATATTCTCAAGATAGGTAGCAACCAAGGCTATGCCTTTGGACTAGTTGAGTGCCAGGGGGTACCCAGGCGATATGCGTTTTCTCGCTATAATGACGGTGTTCCTATATTTCCAGATAGCTCCGTAGTGATAGACAAAAACAAAACCGAGGTATGCGAAGGCGACCTTATTACCGTATACGGAAGAAATTGTAAAATTCTCTCCCTAACAACGGAAAAAAGATAATATCTTCTCAAATGGGTATCTCCACAAACGTACCTGATCGCGGGGGCTGCAACTAGCCTACCTAGTACACGGAGAGACAGGAAAAGTCTAATAAATATATAAGATTTTAGAGAATTCCGCTGCTCACCATAGTCCATCTATACCGCCAATATTGTTGATTTAAGAAAAAGTTTTTAATTTTAGGAAACGTTGAATCTACCAGGAAGCTGTAGGGGCGTCCCCCCTGTAACGACTTACCAACAAGTAACATCATCACCTCTGCCCCACGTCCTTTGAAATATAACCCCAATCCTTAAGTTTAGCATAAGCATGTTGTGCCTTTGAACCTTTTTTAACCATCTGTAAATAATGGGCATAATCCTCACTGGCCCGAACTTTATCGTTCAAATTTTCTAAAGAAAAACCTTTATAGAACGTAATATCGGGGTTCCCAGGTAACAGCAGTTCATACTTAGTAAAGGCGACATAAGCCTCAGCAAACTTTTTGCGATTGAGCGCACACACACCTATAAGACCATGTGCTTGTGGCTCCTCTGGATACACCAGGGACGCCTTATCCGCAAAACTGGCTCCTGAATCAAATTCTTTTTGAGCCGCCAAACATTGCGCCATCGTCACCAATGACCCATAATCGTCATTCTTCATATTTAAAGCTTTGCCAATTACTGCCTGGGCGGAGCTATAATCCTTCTTACCCATTAAAACCTGGGCATCCTGCAAATGATTTATAACTCCACGTAACTCCCTCAACCCAGCGGTATTATCCATGTATCTCTCACGCAACACGGAATTTCCCCTAAAACTGGAATATTTATTTTTACTGGCATAGCTGGCTGTTCGATAGCGCTCATCGCTCATGGGATGGGTAGCAAACATCATCTCTACAGCTCCTGGTTTATTCTTACTATTTTTAAGTAATATTTCCATGAGCCCCACCATCCCTAACGGGGAATACCCTGCTCTGGTCATATATTCCAGCCCCAAACCATCTGCCTCTCGTTCATTATCCCTACTATAACGTGCCAATAAAGCCCCGGCCCCTAATCCGCCAAGTTCCTGAGCTACACCTGCAACATCACCGTAACCAGCAGCACCAATAGCTACTGCCATACCAGAAAGAAGAACATTAGTAAGCATGCCTTTAGCTGCTTGTTCCGCAGCATGTCGAGCATTAACATGACCGATTTCATGACCAAGCAACGCTGCTAATTCGGCCTCACTTTCAAGTTCTAGTAAAATACCCCGAGTCACAGCCACGGAGCCTCCAGGAAAGGCATATGCATTAATATTTACCGCATTAACTGCCCGAAACGAGTATGGCATTCTTGGTCGATGAGATAAAGAAGCCAATCGATTTCCAACTTCCGACAAATATGAATTGAGGCTCTTATCACGCAGTACGCCATAATCGGAAGAAAACTGATGAGGTCCGTAAGCTTTATCCATGGCTATTTCCTCGGCTTCAGACATCATGATCATAACATTTTGTCCAGTCACAGGATCTACAGCACAACCACTAAACATGGATTCAGTCAGCAAACTCCCAACACCGATGCCAAGTAAACGTAAAAAATCTCGCCTATTACCCATCTTTTATCATATCTCTGAATTGAATTTTATATCTCAATAGCCAAACACAACTTACAGTACCTGGTCACAGGGTTCGTAACTAGCTTATTTAATATAGTTCGAATCTGTAAGTTGTCATAATTGCAATAGATTTAAGCAGTTGCCACTGCTCGCTATAGCCCATATATGCGGGCAAGGGCAACCACATAAAAATGAGGTACCAGTAACCACATACAACTTACAACCTTACAGTATACTTAAACAGCAAGTTATAAAGCCTGTGGGCTGCCATCAATTCTCCAACGAATGCCTAATGCGCACGGCCATTGACTCCATATTCTCCAAATAATCCTTGGCCAATGGATCCAAGGCCACCACCACTCCGTCTATGGCTCTCGCAATGGATCGTGCGGCCTTACGGGAAAATTGTGGTTGCACAAAAATAACCTTTACGCCTTCACTTCTAGCTGACTTAATTAGAGAAACCAGGTGCTTCGCCCCAGGCTCCTTACCGTTTATGGTAACGGATTTTTGCTTTAACCCGTAAGCATGACAAAAATATCCATATGCTGGATGAAATACATAAATGGTTCGTCCGACCAAAGGAGCCATGGTTTGGCGTAATTGCCGGTCAAGCTTATTAAGCTGCTCTACAAAGACTTTATAATTAGTTTCATAAAATGTACTATTAGAAGGGTCAAACTCACTTAAGGTATTTTTAATTACCTCAGCTTGCAGCTTCACAAGCATAGGATCTAGCCATACATGAGGATCCAGCTCCTCTTCATGATTATGACCATCCTCCACATTGGCTCCATGTTGCTCCATTTCCAACAGCGAAATTCCATCACGCAAATCTACAATAACCAACTTTTCATTAGTACGTCGTAATTTGGAAACCAAACTATTCTCGAAGCCAACTCCTATGCGGAAATATACATGGGCTTTAGCCAAAAGAGCCATTTGCTTAGGGGTCGGCCCGTAGGTAGCAGGACTCTGACCAGGCCTGACCAATGCATGCACCGAAACTCTATCTCCGCCAATTTTATTAACAAAATAGACTTCCGGCAAAATTGAAACAAAAACAGATAAACGCTCTTGTTCAGCTCCTTGAGAAAAAGTAGGATTTACAACAAAATATATTAATATTAAGACCCAATTTAATCTATAACCCATTTTTTATCCTTTCTTACGACTAGCTCAAACTCCATCTATAAAACATTACAATACTATCATTATTTATTTCTTCTCTTCCGCCCCCTAGTATACAATGATCGATAAGAAAATAAAAATGGGAAGAGAGCAAGCCAACATCATTACTTTATAAAAAATATTTTCCATCCTAAATAGTGCAAAAGATAATATAATATATATTATAATAAGCATTTTCTATTCAAACATTTATTACTTTTATACAAAAATATAATCGGACTATAACTTCAACGAGCCAATAATGATTTCGCATAAACACCAAAAAGACGTAAGAAATCACATTCACTTCATCTTCAAGCGGTTACCACCTGTCCTCATAGAAGAGAGATAGCGTGCAGCGGCAACTGTCTAAATAGAGGCACCTGGCCCTCACGACCTTTTGATCTATCAAATCGGTAATTACCTCAAGCTAGGTACAAAACAACAACAAGGTATTTCCATGAAAGAAGCTGCTTATTACACTAAGGAAAAGTCCCTAAAAGTTTCATGTCATCTATGCGCACACAATTGCCATATTGCCCCTGGGAAACGTGGTATATGCAAAGTACGAGAGAACCGCGATGGTATCCTCTACAGTCTCGTCTATGGAAACTTAATCGCTCAAAATATTGACCCAATAGAAAAAAAACCACTTTTTCACTTTTTACCAGGCACCAACACTTACTCAATTTCCACGGTTGGCTGCAACTTTCAATGCATGCATTGCCAAAATTATAATATTTCACAATTTCCCAGCATTAATGATGGGGCAATTGCCGGAGAGTATCATACTCCGAGGGAAATAGTCGATGCCGCCGTGGCAAACAGATGTAAAAGTATAAGCTACACCTATGTTGAACCAATAATTTTTTTTGAATATGGACGCGATTGCTCTTTAGAGGCTAAAAAAAAAGGCATAAAAAATGTTTTTGTCAGCAACGGATACATGAACCCAGAAGTGGCAACTGAACTTAGCTCATTTATCGATGCTATAAATATCGACATTAAAGCATTTACAGATTCCTTTTACCGAAAAATTTGTAAAGCCAGCCTGAAACCTGTTTTAGATACTATCAGATTAATGCGCCACCAAGGAGTATGGGTTGAAATAACAACACTATTAATCCCAGGCCTCAATGACAGCACAAATGAACTACGTCAAATAGCTGCCTTCATCAAAGATGTCGATCCAGCAATTCCGTGGCATGTGACAGCCTTCCACCCCACCTACAAAATGACCGATCGTCCACGAACCTCGACCCAATCCCTACGGACAGCACGAGAAATTGGACTCAATGAAGGATTACAATTTGTCTACCAAGGAAATATTCCGGGTCAAGGAGGAGAAAATACATATTGCCCGGCATGTGGACAAGAACTTATCCAGCGGGTAGGATTTCAAATTAATGACGATAACCCTACCACCGGTAGATGTTCTAAATGCTCAGAAAAAATAGAAGGAATTTGGAAATAACTGGTCGAAAAAAAAATCTAAATAAGGATTAAAATACAATTATATCGCTAAAAATCACCGGAGTATTTTTAGCGATATAACTCTACTAATTTAAGAAATTGAGAGATTGATTATTTAGATCCCTTAATCGTCATCGTCACCTTCAGAATCGTCATCGTCACCTTCAGAATCACCATCCTCACTTAGCCTACTCTGTGAAACTTCATCAGTGTCTTGCTCACGTAAAGCTTTGGGTATTTTAGATTCAGG
The DNA here is from genome assembly GCA_029865005.1 of Desulfobulbaceae bacterium. GTDB lineage: Bacteria > Desulfobacterota > Desulfobulbia > Desulfobulbales > Desulfobulbaceae > JAOTSI01. The sequence goes on along the minus strand of JAOTSI010000299.1, from coordinate 408 downwards.
CAGGACAAAACCCCGAATTTTCTCAACCTCGGCATAAACACCGATATCTTCTTGACATACTAAACAATCACGTACATGTTGATCAACAAATTGCATCATACGAGCCGGTGCCATTGTCTCTTCTTTAACATGAACATACCATTCCTTAACTAAACGAATCAATTGGTTACACTGCATGAGCATTACGAGGCAATTAACCTCATCTCCCGATAATTTAATCTCATAATCATCCCTAAAAACCTTACGCTTTCAGTTAATGATTATTTATAAGTTGTTTTTTTATTCAATTACTATTAAGTTATAATCCTTAAAAATGGAAGTGGATAGGGCACTGGTGGCCCTCCCGGACTTCAAATCCGGTGTGTCGGGTGAACAATCCGACGGGTGGGTTCGATTCCCATGCACTTC
>JAOTSI010000298.1 GCA_029865005.1 Desulfobulbaceae bacterium | reverse complement strand
GATCGTTTGCTATATTTTGTCAAAACATTCGCGCCAGAGTTACAGAATAAAGTTGTTCATTATGATAACCCCTCTTCCCTTTTTGACGCCCATGGCATAGAGGTTGAGATAAACCGCGCTTTAGATAAAAAGGTATGGCTTCGCTCCGGTGGATATATAATTATCGAAGCAACAGAAGCACTAACCGTTATCGACGTAAACACTGGTCGTTATGTGGGCAAAAACGATTTAAGTGAAACTATTTTTAAAACCAATATGGAAGCGGTTAAGGAAATAGCCTATCAATTACGGTTGCGCAATATCGGTGGTATTATTATTATCGATTTTATAGATATGGATAATGAAGAGCAACGGGTAGATCTTATTACCGCTTTTCAAGAAGCCATGAAAAAAGATAAAAGCCGTGTTAACATTCTCAAGGTTTCCGAATTCGGCCTCGTCCAGATGACCCGTAAACGATCTTGTGAAAACCTACTTCAGATGATGAGTGAGCCGTGTTTTTACTGTGGCGGTGACGGCATTATAAAATCGCGACGCTCTATCTGCTATGAAATATTTAGAAAACTTACCAGGGACTCTAAAAAATTTGACTGCTCAGGAGTAGTCGTTAAAGCCCATCCCATGGTAGCCGACATGTTGCTCAAAGAAGAAAGTTATAATATAGAACTACTAGAACAAGACATCGGCAAACTGATTCGCATAGAGCCCGACGACGAACTTCACATAAAACGCTTTGAGATCATCTGGAAAAAATAATAACTGTAAACGCACCACTAAACTGAAACCATGTCAAAAAAAAATAAGCCAAGACGTACCAGCACCACCGGTCGCACCATTCTCATCATCCTAATCCTTTCTATTATAGCCGCTTGTGCTTTTCTGGGTACCATGCTCTTCGAGCCTGAAAAACCTAGAGTCACGGTTACCAATAAAAAAAATGTAATGGGTGTGAACAGCAAAATAGATTTTAAAGTCCAGGACGATCGAAGCGGATTACGTACGGTGAAAGTTGACGTTGAACAAAATGGTAAAGTGAGTAGCCTCTACCAAACATCCTTTCCACGTTCAAGCAAGCTCCTAAAATGCGGTCCCGCAAAACATCAAGAAACCATCGCTCTTAACCCGAAAAAGCACAACCTTGTGGACGGAACTGCAAATTTAATTTTTACAACTACTGACTATTCCTGGAATGGTTTTTTTAAGGGTAACAAAACCACCCTCACTCAAGAGATCACCATAGATACCGATACCCCTAAAATATCACCCCGTCACAAACAACGCTATATTCAACCCGGCGGTTGCGGCATCGTAATCTATAGTCTATCAGAACCCGCAACCAAACATGGTATCCTGCTCCATAATAATTTTTTTCAAGGATTTCCCTTAGAGGAACAAGAAGACCTTTATATCGCTTACTTTGCTCTAGATTGGGACGCCACAAACGCCGGTCCCGCTCAGATCATCGCCTTTGACAAAGCAGGTAACGAAGGAAAACTGATGTTTTCTATGATTTTAAAAAAAACGAACCAAAAATTTGATCGCATCAATGTGGGAGACGGCTTCTTACAAAATAAAATTCCTGAATTTCAACAATATTATCCAGAGATGCATGGATCAGACATGGAAAAATACCTTTTTATTAACAATACAGTTCGTACAAATAATGCTCAAGCTATCCAAACCATCTGCTCCACGCCCCACTCCAAAAGACTATGGGAAGGTCGCTTTCTGCGAATGAAAGGTGCATCAAGAGCTGGCTTTGCCGATCGACGCACCTATTACTACCAGGGAAAAGCAATTGATAAACAAACCCATCTCGGCATGGATATTGCTTCAACTGCAGCCGCAGAGGTTCATGCTGCTAACACAGGGATCGTAGCATTCGCTGATTACCTGGGCATTTACGGAAATATGGTTATTCTAGATCATGGACAAGGTATTTTTAGCCTATATTCCCATATGAGCAGAATTGATGTTTCACAGGGTGATATGGTAGAAAAAAATGGACTACTTGGTCATACCGGAGCTACCGGCATGGCCGGAGGAGACCATCTCCATTTCAGCATGCTTGCCCACGGGGTATTTACATCTCCCCTAGAATGGTGGGATGCGGCCTGGATAAAAGTTAACATCACTGATATTATAACAGATGCACAACTTTAACACTTAACCGACCTTGGGGTAATACATACAGTAGTCCATCCATATCATTATTCTGACACGACTGTGCAATAATTCTCACCCCAACCGATTACCAACTCCGCATTAATATGTTCAACATTCGATTCCTACCATTTCTGCTCTACAGCTATATAGCCGCTGAGCTTCTTGCACCTTTTTTCGCTAGTTTTCTCATACTCTACTCCATATTCTTCCTTGTACGACTCACTCCTATGCTGGAGATTGTACTGGAGTTAGGGATCGGCTTTACCGACTTTATTCGTCTTTCCGCCTATATTTTTCCTTACATGCTACTCTATGTTATTCCAATGGCATCCATGACCGGGGTAATTATAGGATTTACCAGGATGACTAATGAAAACGAAATTTTGGCTTTTAAATCATGTGGAATAAATCTGAAACAGGTTTTACCTCCGGTAATCATAATAGCACTTACCATTTCAGTGGTTACCGGTTTCTTTTCAGTTCGCCTCATTCCAGCTGGAGAGACTTCAGTTAAACAGCTCATGTTCCAACTGGCCAAGAAAAAGATCGACAAAGGCATTAAAGAGCGTGAATTTTCCGAGGCCTTAGGAGAGTTAGTGGTTTATGTAGATTCCATTGACCCAAATGGTAACTGGCAAGGAGTATATGTTTCCGACATGCGCAATCGGCAACAACCTGTTATCACCACTTCCGCCACCGGCAATATGGAAGCGCAACTAAACAAAATGCAAGTCACTATCATTTTAAACGACGGTGCCATGCATTATTCCACAGTAAAGGACAACCAGGTTATAAAATTCGACCGCTATCAACTACAAGTACCTTTAACCTCATTGGGTAAGGTGAAAGGACGCGACATTACCCATGTAGGTCGAGGAGCTATGTCCCAGCAAGAACTTCTACAAGCTGCCCAACACTATGGACCAAAAACCAAAAAGGGCATCACCTATCTCACAGAATATCATCACCGCTACGTTCTACCTGTGGGTTGCTTCCTCCTTAGCCTTTTAGGCTTACCTCTCGGTTTACAAGCCGGTCCCGGACGCAAGGCTGCAGGTATTCCTTTAGGGCTCGGTTTTTTCGTCCTCTATTACGTGGCGTTTACTTCATTCCGAGTAATGTGCGAGGATCAAGTACTACCAGTGGTAGCAGGTATGTGGATGCCAAATGTAATATTTCTCTTCATCACGATATTCGTCTTTCGCCGAGTAGAGAAAGAATTACCCATCCTTCCGGAAAAAATCCAAAACTTCTTTACTGATCTTTATGATTCTATTATTGTACCGTGCAAAAAATTCATTGCTGTTAATAGCGGTAAAATCTTTTTTTTGAAAAAAATAGAAAAAGACAAAGAACGCCTGAAGGACACATTTATCATCCGAGCTAACGCCCACAGCCGTATCTTTCATTTTCCTGAATGTAAGAATTACTCCAACAAAGATTGCGGTATGGAGTTTAACAATGTCCAAGTCGCACAACAAGCGGGGTTTGAACCATGTCGGTTCTGCAAGACACTTCTCAACAAACACGACCAATAAGTTATCTCATTAAAATCGGCATCACCGTTGTCCTGCTTTTTTTCATTATTCGTGGAGTTAGCTTGGATAAAGCCATGAATGCTCTGATTAATGTGGCACCATTAGGTTTAGTTATCGCCTTTATTTTACAGGGTTGTAGTGGTAGCGTAGCTGCCTATCGCTGGTTTCTGATCATGCGCAGAGTTGGATTTAAACCAACTTTCCCTTTTTATTGGAAAAGTTATTTTAAAGGGGCGTTTTTTAATCAAGGGTTACCCACAAGCATTGGTGGCGATGGAATCCGCATTCTTGACTGTACACGAGATGATAAAAGAGCCATTGATGCTTTTTATGGGGTTTTTATAGACCGAATCGTCGGGTTAGCTGGCCTGCTCTTTCTTAATTTAGGAGCCTTACTATTTAACTCTTCCTTATTACCGTCAAAAATTTATTATTTGCTTCTCGCTATCATATTTCTTTTCATACTCGGCATAATCAGCCTATTTTTTCTCCATTCATTTCCTATATTTCACCGGGGAAGATGGTTCAGTATGCTTGGAACTCTTTCTGAGAGATTTACCCAAGTTTATTCCAATGATATCTCTATTCAACTCTTTTTATCAATCCTAATCCATCTCCTTGCCATAAGTGCATTTTACAGTCTTGGACTAGCAGGTGGTCTTAATTATCCCCTTTCTGTTTACCTCATCATGGTTCCACCAGTAATATTGCTTACCATACTTCCTATTTCTCTGGCCGGCTGGGGGGTAAGGGAAGGTGCACTAATAGGATTCTTTTTACTCATTGGAGCAGACCGCACAAAAGTACTCTCCTTTTCCCTTCTATATGGTCTAATCACCATTGCTACTTCCCTGCCAGGCCTATACTTCTATTTAAATGATAAAAACAAATTATAACCATATGCTAATTCACATGGAGACATCCAAATGAAAGTCGACACAATGCGTCGGGTGGACCGTTGGGTCGGAATCCCGCTTACTTTCCTACTTACCATATTTATAAAATTCAAAGAATTCTTTCTTCCTTCAAAAGAGAAAGCGCCGAAAAAGATTCTTTTTATAGAGCTATCTGAAATGGGCTCAACTATTCTTGCCGATCCGGCCATGCGCAAAGCCAAAGCCTTTGCCGATGCCGAACTCTACTTCCTTATCTTTAAAAAGAACAAAGCCAGTTTGGATCTCATCGGTACTGTTGCCCAAGAAAATATTTTTACCATTCGTGAAGACGGACTCTTTCCTCTCACTTTAGATACTATATCTATTTTACGCACAATCAACCGACTCAATATCGACACCGTAGTAGACTTAGAACTTTTTTCCCGCTTTACCGCACTGCTAACCGGCCTGAGCGGAGCGGTCAACCGGGTGGGATTCTATAGTTTCCACAACGAGGGCCTCTACCGAGGTGAACTCCTTACCCACAAAGTGGCCTATAACCCCCATATCCACATCGCTAAAAACTTTGTCGCTCTCATCAATAGCCTGGCAACCCCAAAACCTGAGATCCCCTACTCCAAACAAATTGTTAACGATAATGAAATCACCTTACCGACAATTGAATATTCAGAAAACCAACTCAATGAAATGCATGAGAAGGTAAAGACATTTTATGATCAATACGATCACCAAACTCATCGACTGGTACTCATAAATCCCAACGCGAGTGAGCTTCTTCCACAAAGACGCTGGATGCGAGACCGTTATGAAGCACTTATTACTAAAATCCTGGCCCAATCTGACAATATTATCATTTTGATAACGGGAGCGCCATCGGAAGCACCTGAATCTGAAGAGATGTGCACCAACGTCAACAATGAAAGATGTGTTAACTTCGCTGGCGCACTTACTCTGGCTCAATTACCAGTTCTCTATAACATCTCGGCCCTAATGGTTACCAATGATTCAGGCCCTGGACATTTTTCTTCCATTACTCCCATGCATACCTTTGTTATCTTCGGCCCGGAAACACCAAATCTATACGGTTCACTTGGAAACAGTACCTCTATCTTTGCTGGCCTGACCTGTTCTCCCTGTGTAAGTGCTGCCAATCATCGCAAAACACCCTGTAGCGATAACAGATGTTTACAAGTTATTACCATGGAGCAAGTGTTTGAAACAATAGAACCAACCCTCCGTGATTGTCTTGACAAATAATGGTCGTAATACAAAATATTT
>JAOTSI010000297.1 GCA_029865005.1 Desulfobulbaceae bacterium | reverse complement strand
CTTATTGGACACATAGTCGCAACGATACATTTAGCACTACTCAATTCACCTTTCTATTATTTTCCAAGATTAAAAGCCACTCATTTAGAGTGGCTTTCTTGTTGCAGAATACGATCTAAAATATCTTCCGGCAGAGTACCAGAATAAGTATTATCTTCTATAACGAAGGAGGGCGTAACGATTATGCCCTGCTGTATCCCCCTATAAATATCCTTTTTCAAAAGGTTGAGTACACCTGGATCATAAAACGCAGAAGCAAGATAATCTGGATTAATATTTATTTTTTCACCTAGCTTTGCCAAGTCCAACACTTTACCCTGACGGGCGATTTTATATAGCTCATCATGTAGTTGCCAAAATTTTTCTTGCTCCGCCATCCGAATGGCAACAAGTGCCATCTTTCCCGCCCCAACATGATAAGGCTCTGTACCCACAACAGGATTGAAAAGATGATCCAATGGAAAATTGTGATGCACAATCCGTATAGCATCAGGATACTGCTCCACTAGCTGCCGAAGAAAAAAATGCATTTTATAACATTGGAAACAAAGATAATCGGTATATTCGTGAATTACCAATTGCGGTTGTTCAGCCCCTATCCATGGATGATGATCCTCGGTGAACCCACTGGCGATCTCTTGGTCAGGAGAAGCAAATTCCAATTGCCAATAATGTGGGATCCATCGCTGAAGCGAAAACAAGGAACAGAGTAACAAAAGAATCAATGAGACTGTAACCTTATCCCTAAACAGACCAAGCAAGGTCTTTTGATAAGCAGCCCAAGAGACCTCTATTTTAAATCGCTTGATAATAATAAATGAATAAAAAGTGATCGCAAAAAAACAGCCGTAACATGTAAGACAAAATATACAATATGATTTTATTTTAGCAGCAGATAGGTATCCAAAGTACAAAGAGGCAAGAGAACAACAGACAGCAATAAAAAAAATTAACCACCAACGAGTAAGTTGGCGTTTTCGCCAGGTACTTAAAATTAAGATTGAAAGAAGTAAGAAACAAAAAATAGAATAATAGGCCAGAGGAAGCGAAAAAAGTATAGAAAGCGAACTCTGAGCAACCGTATCGCAGTTAATCGCTTTGGATATGGCGCAGACACTTGAAAAAGTAATATCGGTATAATTTTTATAATGAACGTGAGCGAGGTAGGCTGAACTAAAAAAACCAATTAAGCAAATTAATGTGATAGGAAGGATGTAGAAATGGTAGGCAAGCGGTATTATCTGTTGTTTTTTTTTCACTGCGAAAAAATAGATTGATATTTATAGAGAGTATAAAAAAAGGGTGGGAATCATAGATCCCCACCCTTTTTTAATATAATGCTATAATTACATCTCTTTGGTGAATATACCACCAGCGGCATCAGTAGACCAACCTGCAGTCGCCTGTGATATGCGATAGTCTTGAGGACATCTTGTTGAGGCATCGGTTACTGTTACCCGATAGGCCACTTTTTTAGTACCAGCTGGAACAAAAGTAGAGACATAAGCGGTATTACCATTAGAAAGTGCACTAAAATAGATTCCGCTGACTATACCACCAGTTGTAGGTATACTATCCACCAAATATGTAGTATTAGCAGGAATGGCATAATAATCAGCCAAGTTACCAAGGATAGCATTGGCATCTGACTCAACACCGGAGCAGTAACCTTTGTCACGGAAAGAAATATAGTTAGGGATGGCAACTGCGGCCAAAATTCCGATGATCGCGATAACGATCATGAGCTCAATCAGGGTAAAACCTTTTTTATTTGCCAAAGTTTTCATTTTTCCAAGTTTCATAATTCATGTCTCCTGCTTGTTGATAATATGTTCATAAAGAACTTTTTGCATTTTGAATAATTATTGCACGCAATATGCCAAGTAGCAAATAAATAATTTACTCAATATAATTTTTAAATAAACACGAAAGAGACCAGTCACCTACACGCACACCATCAAACAGAACAACAGCCAATAAGCAATAAACCTAAAAAAGGAAGAGCCATATGTGCCATAAAACGGCTCTCCATGTGACGAATTGTGTCACCCACTGACACTATCTTACAGGGAAGATGCACTTACACGTAATTAAGCAAATTTACCTCAAACCCTCCTTAAATAAGTCCTATATGGTCATATTAATTTAAGGCAAAAAAATTTAGGTATACATACCTGGCCACGTGGTTTGTAACTAGCTAATTTGATGCACTCCATATAGTAAATGTTGACAGGACTAAAGATTTATACGGTTACCACTACTCACTATAAGCCTTCTATTCGGGCAAGGACAACCGCATGAGGACAAAATGCCTGTGACCACTTACAAATAGCCTAGTGAATCAAATACCCACAAATACTAATTAACCTCAGCAAACTTTTTTTGTTTACGAGAATAGGTCGCAGCTTCCATACCGGCGATACATCCTTCTCCAACCGCCTTAGCCATTTGATACGGAGGCCCGGTAATATCCCCTGCACTATAAATACCTGCGATATTTGTCTCGCATTTACGGTTAATCTGGATAAATTTAAACGAATCAGTATCAAGCATAACGCCTATCTGAGTGGCAAGCTCCAAGGCCCCCTTGGAACCAAGCTCGATAAAAAGTCCTTCAAGTTCCAACCGCTCGCCATTATCAAGAAGAACCCCGGAAAGCGCATTTTCACCGGTAATCTCCTCAATCTTCACCTCTGTCACCACTTGAACCTCACTATTGTTAAGCCGCTCTAAAAGCTCCTTGGAAACATCTAGTGTATCAGTTATTAGATAAACTTTAGCGGCATACCCCAGAAGAGTAAGAGCTCCATCGACGGCCGCACTCCTATTACCGACAACAGCAACAGTTGCCCCCCGATAAAAATTGGCGTCACAATCCACACAATAACTCACCCCCCGGCCGACAAGTTCTTTCTCTCCAGATACAGCAAGTTTTTTCTTAGAAACACCCATGGCAAAAATAACCGAACGACATTGCAAAAATGCGCCACTTTCTATTTCCACATTAAACAAGTTTTCTTGCTGAGTGATTTTTAAGACATCTTCAGCCAAAATCTCTGTATCAAATTTCCGCAGCTGCTCAAATCCTGCTTCCAGCAAATCCTTACCGCTATTTACTCCTGAGATGCATGCATAATTTTCCACATGGGCATTATAAAGGGCACTATTATTTATTCTTCCGAGCAGCAGTACAGAAGTTTTTTTCCTTGAAGCATGGATGGCAGCTTGAATACCAGCCGGGCCTGCACCTATAATTATTACATCATAAAGTGTTTTATTCATTGAGAGACTCCTTGGTGCGCGCTAGGGGCTGCGGAAAAAAACATATTATCCCATAGTACTAGAATCTTATATAATCTTCCTTATCAAAGCAACAGTTACATGATAAAATAATGCACTTGTTGGCTTTCCTAAAAGATGACTCAATATCCTACACAATTTTGAGAATATGTAATTTTACGCGACCCTAATATCTTATATTGTTCATCTGTTATATTTTGAAAATAAATATAATATCTATCCAGCTATTCTATCATTCCCCAAGGATTTTTACACCATCTCCAAATCAAGGTCGACAATTTTATGGATTTCAGATAATATTACAAATTTTTATGATGCTAAAAATATTGACCTTCCCTAATCAATCATTTTTAAACAACACAGGTAAAAAAAATTTAGTGGGAAAGAACGGTTGCAAAGAGCTCTTTGATTATAATTTATATCTCATTATTATATACGAACACGGAATATATTGAACTCAAATCAATTAATAGGGTAATTATAAATTCAAGTTGGGCTTCGAAAAATTAAGCCTAATAGGTTCCAAAAACATTTATACCCAATGGGATTGGGATTTTCTATATCGACCCTTACGTTTAAATTAAATATATAAGCCCGACAAATAGTCTACATATCCGTGGTTATTTTTTCCGCATGTTTTTATACGGAATCAAAATGCGCATAAATCAACAGGCTCCTAAACAGGTATATCAGTAAAATAAGAACTAGGGACCTGTTACAAACCCAAGGGTACGTGGCCACAGGCACCTAATCTTCATACGGTTGTCCCTGCCCGCATAAATGGGCTATAGCTAGCAATGATAACAACATAAATCTAAGTCACCTGTAGCCACTTACTTTAAAACATTGTATTAAAACAGGTAATTCCAAGCCCTATGACCAGGTACTCATTACCTGGAGAACACTTGAAAAATTCGGCATAGACAGCGCATGATCAAATTTTTACTAAATTTATTTCTCTTAAAAAGGATTGTTTTTTGTGGATATATCTATTTTTGAAATGATAGCCAATGCCGGACTAGTGGTAAAGTTCGTTATGCTTTCGTTATTTATCTTTTCTATAGGTTCTTGGGGAGTCATCGTTACCAGGCACCTCTCTTTTTGGCGTTCAAGAAAAGATTCCGATCATTTTATGGACGCATTCTGGGATAGCAAAACTCTTAACGAAGCATATGACATAGCAGATGATTTCCTCTACAGCCCCGAAGCTATGTTGTTTAAATCAGGCATGGATGAAATGCGCAGAATAGGCTCGGCTAGAGCTAGACTTAACTCTAATAACCAAACACTTGAGATGCAACTGGCCACCTTAGATAATCTAAAAAGATCCATTCGTAAAACTCACATCCTCGAATACGAACGACTTGCCAAGACCCTGCCTTTCCTAGCAACCACGGCTTCTGCGAGTCCATTTATTGGTTTATTCGGTACGGTTTGGGGTATTATGGACGCCTTTCAAAGTATAGGCATGCGTGGCTCAGCCTCCTTGGCAGTAGTCGCACCCGGAATCGCCGAAGCACTTATTGCCACTGCCATCGGGTTGGCAGCAGCAATTCCTGCAGTTATCTTTTATAATTTTTATGCCAACAAACTCTCGGATATTGAGGCGGAAATGGAACACTTTACCGAGGAGTTTCTCAATGTTGTGGAAAGGGACATGTTGATTAAAGCCTAAGACCACTTACAATATTGCGTTATATTAAACCAGCTAATTGTATACCCAGTAGTCAGCTACGCCGAGACATTTTGAGATAGAGGAAATTCATATGGGACCATTGAGTGGAAATGGACGAGGACGTCGAGGCTTGGTGGCGGAAATCAATGTCACCCCCCTCGTTGACGTTATGTTGGTACTGCTTATAATATTTATGGTGACGGCCCCCATGATGACCCAAGGAGTAGATGTGGATCTACCCGCCACTACAAGTAAAGCATTACGGCAAAAAGAAAATCCATTAATTGTTACGATTAACAAAGACGGTGAAATTCATTTGGGAAAAATTCTGGTTCATAACAAATTACTTCGACAACAACTTGAGTCCATGTCCATAGAGGAAAAAGAAAAACCCATCTATTTAAGAGCCGATAAAGAGGTATCCTATGGGCAGGTGGTTGAGCTGATGTCAGAAATCAAACAAGCCGGTTTTGCCAAACTTGGCATGATCACCCAACCAGTTGACCAGCAAAGGTAAGGATTACTGAAACGTTGAGCAAGATAACTACCAACCGAAAACTCCCTGATTTGCCTAATTCAGTCGCAATCACCCGCAAAACGTGGGGGATCTCTCCTCTGGTCATTGTTTGTTCTCTCATGCTTCATATAACATTTTTCCTCTCGGTTCAGTATATCCCATCATTTTTTCCCAATAAACCACTAATTGACGAAATAATGACAGTGGACCTGGTTTCACTCTCCGAACCGGAAGCCCCACCCCCTCCAACTCCTTCGCAATCCTTGCAAGAAGTGGAAATGCCAGAACCACCCCAGCCAGATGCCCCGCAAATATCCGTAAGGCAACAACCCACTCCCACCCCGAAACCGGTGGAAGCTAAACCCATTTCTCTCCGACCCTTAAAAAGAAAAAT
>JAOTSI010000295.1 GCA_029865005.1 Desulfobulbaceae bacterium | reverse complement strand
TTCAAATTCAACAGCGTAGCCCCCTTTTCCGTGACAGGCGAGGCAGTCGACCGCCTCGCCGGAAAAGGAAGGAACAACCGAATGAGGGATTCTCGGGGGAGAACCCGGATATTGTCGCAGTTCGTAAAACGAGTTCAGGTTACGAGTTCCGTCAGTTCCAGTCATGGCCGCCAGCGGAGTTTTATCGTATCTGGTAAAGATTTTCTCGCCTTTCGAATCAAAATCATGTGGAATTCCCGGCGCTGCATTCGCTGAAAAAGCTGTAACCGCTCCGCATAAACAAAGAGCAGCAAAGCCAATAACAAATTTGCCGGAAGGCATCTTCGCTTTTTTCATTATGCTTTCTCCAGTTTCACCGCACATTTTTTATAATCAGGCTGTTTTGAAATCGGACAGAATGAATCAAGGGTAACCTCATTGATGAGATATTTTTCATCAAAGAAGGGAACAAATACCATACCCCTGGGAGGCACACCTCTCCCGTTGATTTGAGCAGGCATGGTAATCTCGCCTCTTCTAGAAATGATTTTAACCATTTCACCATTGACAACCCCAAGATCGGCGGCGTCATCAGGGTTGAGCTCTACATAAGAAGAGGGAACGGCGTTATGAAGAATCGGTACTCGTCTGGTCATAGAGCCTGTATGCCAATGTTCAACCACTCGTCCAGTATTGAGCCAGAAGTTGTATTCCTGATCAGGAGACTCTGCGGCCGGCTCGTAGGGGCGGGCCCATATCCATGCTTTGTTATTTTTCTTACCGTAAAAATGGAAGTCCTCGCCGTTGCTGCAGGCTGGATCATGTTTGGCGTTAAAGCGCCATCTGGTCTCCTTGCCATTGACAAAGGGCCATTGCACACCGGAGCGTGCTTTTAAAACCTTATAGGGAGCCATATTGTGTTTGGGGGAATCATGAAACTTTCTATATTCCTCCCATATTTTACCGATGTACTCCTCTTCGCTCCATGGAAACTGTTTTTCAAAGCCCAGTCTCCTTGCTACTTCAATGAGTTGCCAGGTGTCAGACATTGCTTCACCGGGGGGAGGGACGATCTGGTCAAAATGCTGGGTTCTTCGTTCTGAGTTGCCGAACATGCCTTCTTGTTCCACCCACATGGCGGCAGGCAAGATCACATCAGCCACATCAGTTGTAGGAGTGGGGTAAACATCAGAAACAACAATAAAACGGTCCTCTTTCAACGCACCGTCGCGGTATCTTTTTAGTTTAGGCATGGTGACCATGGGATTGGTGACCTGAATCCACATGAATCTGATGTCTCCACGATCAAGGGCCCGAAACATTTCAACCGTATGATAGGTGGGTTTGGGGTCAACAGAACCGGCGGGTAAATCCCATATTTTTTCAGCCATCTTGCGATGACCTTCGTTCATAACTACGCCATGGGGAAGCTTGTGAGTTAAGGTGCCGACTTCACGCACGGTACCACAAGCACTGGGCTGGCCGGTGAGCGAGAAGGGACTGTTTCCAGGGGTGGAAATTTTGCCCACCAGTAAATGGATGTTATAAACCAAGTTGTTTATCCAGGTTCCCCTGGTGTGTTGGTTCATTCCCATGCACCAGAAAGATGTTACTTTTTTGGCGGGATCTCCATATAGTGATGCCATGTACCTGATATCTCTAGCTGATACGCCAGAGATTTTTTCAACTCGCTCAGGGGTGTAATCTTTCAGGAATGTTTTGAAATCTTCAAAAGAGATGGGTTCAGCTTTGTCTGTAAATTTAAAATGATCTTCAAGCCCATAGCCAATATTGGTTTTTCCTTTATAAAATGCGGTATGTTTATGGACAAAATCCCAATTAACCCAGTCATTGCGGACTATTTCGTAGCAAATGGCATTCGCGACCGCTAAATCGGTTTGTGGTTTAAAAATAATTGATTTATCAGCGGCTTGACTGGTTCGAGTGTATCGGGTGGCGAAATCAATTATTTCCACATTGGTTTTTCGCTTTCGAGAGGCGAGCATCCTGGAGAAAAGAACTGGATGCATCTCTGCCATATTGTTGCCCCAAGTGATAATTACGTTGGCCTCTTCGATATCCTCATAACATCCCATGGGCTCGTCAGTGCCGAACGTGGTTAGAAAACCGGTTACAGCACTGGCCATACAAAGTCTGGCATTAGCCTCAACATTGTTGGTGCCGAGACACCCCTTGAACAGTTTTGAGGCCACATAGCCGTCGGGAATAGTCCACTGCCCGGAACCATACATGGCAACAGAATCCTTGCCATGTTTAGTGATGGTCTCCTTCATCTTGGAGGCAATGAGGTCAAGGGCATCTTTAATTGGAACTTCGACCATTTTGCCATTTTTGCGTACCTTAGCAGTGGTCAGCCGGTCTTTACCGTAAAGGGCCTGTACAGAGTGGTATCCCTTTACACAACATAGACCTTTGTTTACACTACAGTTCGGATCGCCTTTTACTGCTACTGCTCGATCTCCTGAAACACCGACCAAGACGCCGCAACCTGTGCCACAAAAACGACATGGCGCTTTTTTCCAGGTGATCATACCGGAAGCATCTTGAAGCTTATCCCATCCGGCAAAGGTAATCCCTGGAAATAGGGTTGCTGCAGTGGCAATGGCGCTTGTTGCAGCGGCAGATTTAATAAATGATCTTCTGTCAAGCTTCATTGTCATCGTGTTCTCCCTTATGCAATTCGTCGTTGTAACCAAAGGTCATGCTTAATGATTCCAGCGATGGTATATTTTTAAGTTGTTGTTGTAACTGTTCTTCGGTTTCTTTGTCTGGAGTATCCGTCACCAGAACCAGGATATCAGCATTTTCGGCAGGAAAAGCTTCGCAAAACTCGATATCGTTTAGTTCAGCGAGTAACCTGTCTTTTGCTCCAGATTGCGGAATGGTGATATAGCCTAGGATTGGCATGGGCCCTCCATTGAAAATGTGATGTCCCCTTGTGGAACTAATTTAAAGTCTACTGCATGACTATGAGCAAATTATATACCATGGATTATTGAGACATATTTTCTTATGCGTATGTCTATGCAATTGCGGTAGAGATAGTTGTTTTATTAATTGAGAAAAGGCCATGATGAACATATGTATGTTACCTCTCGGTGACGTTTAGTTCTTTATCTTTGTTACCTCGGGGTAACGTGATCTCAGCATACTCTTCAGCTCAATCGCGACTTATTTTTCCTCAATAATACTCATTACTACCACAAGTTAATGAAATTGTATAAATTTTTACAAATTCACTATTATTATATATGAAAAACTTGAAAATACAGATTTTAAAATTAACTTATTGCATTTTTTTATGTAAATGATTGAGGTCTAGTATTTTTAAATGGGTCGTAATGCGCGGATAATTTGGAGCTTGGAACAAATATCAATGTTAATTACTTTGTCCGGTCATCGTTTTCCCTACTTCTTAAGCTGTTAGTTAAACAATTTAGTTACGAACCCTGTGACCGGGTACAAAAGACAAGCAGGTAAGCGTAGACTCTGAGATAGGATATTTTATTTTTTCTGTGGCCATAGACTTGAGGTGTCAATGGGTAAGCTTATCTAGATTCTTGTTTTTACAGCATATATAGTGATATTACCATGCATTCCTGTTATGCTCTCTACAAGATAACCAAGTATACCTGCCGGCACCCAGATAACAGAGGTAACCAACTGGATGACTAGTGATAACTTAGAAACGGTTCGTAATGGATCGCCGCCCTGAAGAAAACGATATAGGGTATTGGGATGGTTTGGGGTGAAAAGATTAGCTAAAGTCTGAAACCATCCATAGAGATTTTGGATAGCATCTCCAGCAACCACCTTCTCTATCCTGTATCCCTGCTTTGTTAATAACTCCACCAAACCGTTTTTACTAAAATGGTACAGATGGCGGGGTACGTCTAAATGGAACCAAGCGGTAGGCTTGATGCGGGCTTGTATACTCGAAATGTTAGGAACACTGATACATAAGGTCTTTCCGTTTTTAAGTGTTTTTGTTGCTTGCTCTAAACTTAGAATCGGATCGTCAATATGTTCGAAAACATGCCAATATACTATTAAATCAAAACATTGAACTGGAAAAGGCCATTCTTTTTCATCACTATCGCTTAATGTAGCAACGGTTACATCTTTATTGTTTAAAATCCAGTCCGCAGCAGTGGCTGATTCAAGACAACTAACTTCTATACCGAGATTTGCCAGCTCTTTGAGTAGGTATGCCCGACCACACCCCACTTCCAATACATTTTTGGGTTTAAAATTGTGATATATGTTTTTAGCATTTCGCTTGTGATTCCATTGGAAAATCTTCTCTATTAGAGGTATGAATTTCCCCTTTGAACTATTGTAATAGACAGGCCCGTAAAAATCGTTTTGAAAGTCTTCCTCTTTAAAGTCAGTTTTGGCGCAAGAGCATTTATTACAACGCAGCAATTTAAAAAATTTTTCAGAAATATAATCTTTACACAATTCTTTGGTGGGCTGCATGCTCCCTTGTTTACACACGGGACAGTTCATTATCGTTATTACTCCAAAATAATACCTGGACACAGGATTTGTAACTAGCTGATTTATGGTAAATGTTCACCAGCTCTACACCACACCACGCCTGCGCGCAATCAGTCCAGATTCGCATAGGATTAACTATAGTTCATATAGTTCACCGGCCTGCTTGCACACATTTGCATCACTGGTAAACGATTACCACGCCGATGTTATGGAACTTTTCTTTTCAATCCGGTGAACGGCTATGATTTATGCATTGCCGCTGCTTACTATAGCCCATATATGCGGGGCAGAGGCAACCGTATAAAGATGAGGTGTTTATAACTACTTACCGGAAACAGGTTACTTTATTTTTTTAAAACGTGGGCTTGTTCTAATCTTAAGTTTATCTAGTCTATACTCAATACAAGTGGCGATAACACCCAAGCCATAGCGTACTGAGCGTCCAAAGCTAATAGAGGATGCATCCTCAAAGTAGAGGGTAGGGCAAGAAATTTCGCCGATTTTATAATCTGCATGAATTATTTGACTCAACATCTGGTTATCAAATACGAAATCATCAGAGTTTTCGTTTAAAGATAGTGATTCAAGAATTTGCCGGGAAAAGGCCCGATACCCGGTATGGTATTCGGAGAGCTTGTGACCCAACACCAGGTTTTGAAACAAAGTTAGAAATCTATTTGCCACATACTTATAGGCTGGCATGCCGCCCTTAAGGGCACCAACTCCTAAAATACGCGATCCTAAAACACAGTCAAAAAGTCCTTCTGAAATTAAAGATGCCATGGCTGTAATCAATTTTGGGGTATATTGATAATCAGGATGCAACATGATTACGATATCTGCTCCCTTATCCAAGGCCGTTTTATAGCAGGTTTTTTGGTTTCCACCGTATCCGAGATTATCTGTATGTAGAATCGTTGAAATGCCAAGGGACTTGGAAACCTGGGCCGTATTATCCGAGCTTTTATCGTCTACTAAAATAACTTCATCCACAATATCTCGCGGAATTTCGTTATAAGTAGATTTAATTGTTCTTTCAGCATTATAAGCTGGCATTACAACAATTACTTTGTGCTTATTGATCATGATTTTCTTTTCCACTGCTATCGTAATTAATCTGGCTCATTGTTCGATGAAGATTTTTTTTTGCTTCATCGTAATTAGGATAAAGACGTAACGCCTCTTGGAATGAAGATCTTGCTTTATCCCTTTCTCCCAGCTCCAACCACGCAGTCCCCAACATATTATAAGCTACTACCAATTTATTATCGAATTGTATAGCAGCCTGAAATTGCTCAATCGCTGCTTGTTTATAACCATTTTTAAGAAGAAAGGTACCAAAGTTAAAATGTATGATGGCATTCTTGGGTTCTAATCTGATGGCATTATAAA
>JAOTSI010000296.1 GCA_029865005.1 Desulfobulbaceae bacterium | reverse complement strand
ACTTTTTTTCAATTATTGAGCAACCGATCCGCTGATATTGTTTTCTGTTCCGACGAGCAATTTGAAGGCCCATTCTCGCAGAAAACAATATCAGCTCGCTTTGGTCCTAGATGAAACGTTTGGGAAACCCGGATAGACCCTCAAATTGCTCGTCGGAACAGCAAAATCATCAGGGCAGGATTCTATCTCTAAATTAAATTTGTTAGATTTTTACCCACAGAAAAGCCTGAAGAGCCGTTTATTTACAGAACAACTCAGGCTGATAAGATGGTACTAATTTTTTCAAATAACAACGTAGGGTAACTGGATCAGGCTTAAGCACTAATTCTTCCAACTTCTGTAAATGACCAATGGTATTATTTAATGAACTTGAATCCTTAGCTTTATAAATCTTAGGATGACCTGTGGATTCGACATCCTCCTTCGATGTAAGTAGCTCCTCATACATTTTCTCACCTGGCCGAATGCCTGAGAAAACAATAGGTATATCTATATCTGGCTCCAACCCGTGTAGGCGAATCATCTCTTGGGCCATATCAACTATTTTAACCGGATCTCCCATTTCAAGAACATATACTTCACCACCTGAAGCCATGGCACCAGCCTGGAGAATAAGCAACACGGACTCAGGAATAGACATAAAATAACGGGTCATATCAGCATGAGTTACAGTCACAGGTCCACCACTCCGGATCTGTTCTTGAAAAATGGGAATAACGCTGCCGCGACTGCCTACCACATTTCCAAAACGTACAGATACAAAACGAGTTACTCCTTTCTCATTCAACGCGTTAACTATTTTTTCAGCAACTCTTTTGGTAGCCCCCATTACATTGGTAGGTCTCACAGCCTTATCGGTAGAAACCATGACAAAGCGCTCAATACCAAATTTGACTGCAAGCTCCGCTACCACTCGAGTGCCAAAAATATTAACATTGATAGCCTCTTCTGGATACTCCTCCATAATCGGCACATGCTTGTAAGCAGCGGCATGAAAAACTACATGGGGGCGATGATTCTCATAAACCCAATGCATTTTAACACGGTCCCGCACATCACCTACCACAGGACATACACGCACCCCCTCCACAAGACCTTTGAGCTCTTGCTCCAGATAAAAAAGTTCAGTTTCATCAATATCCAAGGCCACTACCCGTTCAGGGCAAAAATTGATAACCTGCCGCAGCAACTCGGAACCGATGGAACCACCGGCACCGGTAATGAGAATTCGTTTGCCAGCTAGACTTTTATTTATCAGTTCCTCGTCTACCTCTGCCTGCTCACGGCCAAGAATATCCTCGATGAGAATCTCCTTCAGATCAGTTAATGAAGCATGACCCTCAAGAATTTCATTCAAACCAGGAACAGTCTTGATCTCAGCTATGCCAGCCTCATGAATACAATTTAAAAGACCACGAACCTCTTTCGGAGATGCATTCGGCAATGCTAAAACAACCGACTCAATATCAAGATGTGAAACCAACTCAGGCAGCATATCCCGATTGCCATAAACCTTGACCCCATGAATATTTAAATTCTTTTTTTGTGGATCGTCATCAATAAATCCAACCGGCCAGTATGTAGCATTTTGATTTCGCTTCATATCCCGAACAAGCTGCTCACCAACATTACCTGCACCAATTACCAGAGTAGGCTTGCTCTGACATGGTCCACTCTGCCCTCTGAGTATATGTAAATAAAATCTCTTAGAAATCCGAAAACCACTGGTAAGAAATAAGGCACAAAAAAAGTTTATGAAAAGGATGGAACGGGGAATGCGATAAAATAAATCAAAATCTCTCAATAATAGGGTGATTGCGGCCAGGAAAAAAAAAGAAACAACCGCGGCCCTGACAATGTTCCACATTTCGTACATACCGAAATATGACCAGCTCAAACGATACACATTACAATAAACTAATGTTAATAACTGAACCGGCACAAATAGTAAAATTGCAAGTAATATCGTAGTGTTATAGTTGACTGGCACATCAAAGCCAAAGCGAAGCAGAAAAGAAAAATGAACAGAAAAGGAAAGAAGTATTAGATCTCCAAAAGCAAAAAAAAGAAATCGATTAAAAGGCGTTTTATTTATTTTATACATTATTTACCAAGCCATTAGATGTTCAATGTCACTATTCATTATTATTTATTTAAACAACAACCTATTTATCAAAAAGAACAGCTGGTAACTACCTCGACCACTTGCTCGATATCCTTTATGCTCATAGATGTTCCTGAAGGTAAACAAAGTCCTTGTTTAAACAATTTCTCAGAAACACTCCCCTGCCGCTTCCTACATTCACTAAAAACCGGTTGCATATGCATGGGCTTCCAGACAGGCCTTGCTTCTATATTATTCTCTTCCAAGGCAAGACGAACAGCATTACAGTCGGCACCAAACTGATCGGAATTAATTAATATCACCGTTAACCAGCGATTAGCTTGACCATACGATGATTCGGGCATGAATTCAATACCCGGCAATTCTCCCAAAGCTTTTTTGTATGCAGCAAAAATTCGTCGCTTAGCAGCGACACGTTCCTCAAGTACTTTAAGCTGCCCCAAGCCAATAGCAGCCAGAATATTACTCATACGGTAATTATATCCAATTTGCGTATGTTGATAATGAGGCACAGCCTCACGAGCCTGCTGAGAAAGAAACTTAGCCTTATTTATTAATTCCGCATCATGCGAAGCCAACATTCCCCCACCGCTTGTAGTTATAATTTTATTTCCGTTAAATGAATAGATAGAAGCCCTAGCACCATTGCCAGCAGATCTATTTTTATATGAAGCTCCCAAAGCCTCAGCGGAATCAACTACCACCGGCACATCAAATGGCTCGCAAACTTTTAAAATTCTATCCAGGTCGACACATTGACCATATAAATCTGTTGGCACAACCGCCTTAGGTAATTTACCTCTTGCAGCGCAATCATCTAATTCTTCAGCCAATAAATCTGGATCCATATTCCAGGTTTTTAGATCTGAATCAATAAAAACAGGCTTGGCACCAAGATAAATAATTGGGTTAACACTACCTATAAAAGTCAATGTCGATGCGAGAACCTCATCACCTGGCCCAATATCTAAGCAATGTAATGCTAAATGCATTGCCGCTGTACCACTAGAAAGTGCTACTACATAAGGAATTCCCAATTTAGCAGCAAATTCCGATTCAAAAGCATCAACCATGGGACCAAGGGGCGCTATATAATTACTTTCAAACGCCTGTTTAACTAACTCCATCTCCTCACAACCTAAATGCGGAGGAGATAAAAAAATACGTTCCTTACTCAATTTCCGTCCCCTTTGCAAGCATTTTTAACTTTAGCAGGAACCCCAACAGCCATAGCATAAGCTGGGATATCTTGAGTAACAAAACTCATGGCACCAATAACCGCATGTTCACCAACTGTTACCCCTGGCATAATTACACAATGGCTACCGATTTTACAACACTTTTTCAACACAACGGGTCCTTGTTTATTATCAATTGTCGAAACCGAATAAATAGAACAGTGAGAACCTATCTGCACCTCTTCACCTATTATTACATCATACTTTGCATTAATATATGTAAAAGCACCTATATCGGTCCTGTCACCAAGCCTTAGACCTGTCACATGTTGCACCACCCAATTATATTCGGTCGGTTTTCCCTCATGAATTTCAGGATATTTCCAGTTATTAAATCGATCCACTGTTTTTTACTCCTCTACCGTAATTTTAACCCTTAAACTTAGGCATGGTTACATGTCCTTTCGCACTTACACCGTGACGGGAGAAAACTTGCCGTACAGTCATTAAAAGAATCTTCAAATCTAAAATAACGTTATGATTATCAACATACCAGACATCCAATTTAAACCTATCTTCCCAGCTAAGTGCATTTCTACCATTAACCTGAGCCCAGCCGGTAATTCCAGGCTGAACCTCGTGTCGTCGAGCCTGCTCCTGGGTATAAAGAGATAAATACTCTGTCAACAAAGGACGAGGACCAACCAAACTCATCTCACCCTTTAAAACATTTATAAGTTCTGGCAATTCATCAATACTAGTTGCACGTAAAAAAAAACCAAATTGCGAAAGACGATGCTCATCAGATAACAATATCCCTTTAGAATCCTTTCTTTCAGACATTGTACGAAATTTATACATCTTAAATGGCTTTAGCTTTTTACCGGGACGTACCTGAACAAAAACAACAGGACTTCCCAATTTCAATCTCACTACTAATATAACAAACAACATCAAAGGCCATAGCAAAAACAAAATCTGTAAAGTTAATATTATATCAATTAATCGTTTTATCATTCTTACGATTTCCCTTTATTGCTTCATTCAAAACAGTTTCAAATTCAACAGCGAGCAAGTCACGACTAAAAGATTTTGCGGCTAAAGCTCTAGCCGAAACGGCCGCACTCTTTAATCGTATTTCATTTGACAAAAAATCACTGATCTGGGTCGCTGCCCTTTCATGATCAAAAGCAGATAATACTATACCACATTCCTCTTTTTGTAAAAGTTCGGCTTGCCAGCCACCATAATTAATGGCAATGGCGGTTCCTGAAGCTAATCCATCAAAAAACTTATTAGCGGAATTAGACCACATCGCTTCAAGGTTTACGAACAATGACAAAGCGATGTCCGCTGACGCCAGCAAGTGTGGCATCTCTGACTTACTAACCTGAGGGTAAATGAATACATTATGATTCAAAAGATTTTTTTGCTTGGCTAAATTAGTCACTTTTTCTTTTTCAACACCATCACCGACCAACACCACTGCAACATCTGGGGCAATGTTTGCCAGGTGCGTTGCCATTTCCACCGCATAGGACACTCCATTTATCAAACCAAAAGTACCGCCATACACGATAAGCCTTTTGTTAATTAACTCGGGTTTATCGGCAAAAAAGCGAGACGAATCTCGTTTATCAGGGCCAAAAGAATACAAGTCTGCACCGTTAGGTATAACTTTTATTCTATCTGCAGGATAACCTGCGTTGACAACTCCTTCTTTCATTCCTGGTGATAATGCAATAATCCTCTCTGCATGCCGATATGCATATCTCTCTAACCACCTGGATGCAAAGACAAACAATGGATTTTTCAATATTCCGAAAGCAATGGGAATCTCGGGCCATAAATCCCGGACCTCAAACACCATAGGTACATTTAATTTTTGCGAAGCAAATACTCCTGGAATAGCGATCGTTAAGGGAGTACTAGTTGCAAATATCACATCCCCACCAATCTGTCTCGCCCGTGGGCCTGCTTTTACTGCATAGTGAAGAAAGGCTTTTAATCGTTGGTTAAAATTCATATGATTAGAATATGAAACAGGAAGCCAGTGTACTGTAAAGCCTGATTCTTCGGTTACAAACCAATTTTTATGAGGTGTATCAGAACGCCAACTTGTTATAAAATGTACTTCATGACCATTCATCACCAACCTACGTGCCATTTCATAGGAACGCGTACCACCACTCATTGATGGATCTGTATAGTATTGATGTAAATATATTATTTTCATATAGTATTACCTGTTACCCAAACATACCTTCAAAATGAAATCTATTAAAAACTATCAACAGTATTATTCCTAAAATTCTGAGACCCAAAAAAAATCCAACCACCATCATAAATCTTATAAATTAACCTGGTTGCATAACAAATAAATTGATATTTTCAGATCATTAGATTATAAACATGACTTGCTGTAGAGTCAAATGGACCAAGACAGCAAAACACTTTCTTCTGGATTGGAACTTTGGGCTTGGTTCTAACTTCGGCCATTTTGCTTAAACTGCCACAGACAAACGCTTACTCGGTCGAGCCGGATAATCCATATTGTTCAGCAAATGAACAAATAGATTTTCATGTTTA
>JAOTSI010000294.1 GCA_029865005.1 Desulfobulbaceae bacterium | reverse complement strand
TTTTCCATTAATGCTATTAAGAATTTTCTTGTTCATCTGTATCGGCTCCTGGGTTTTATAGCTGTACCGATACAATTAACATTCTATTTAGCACCATTCAACTTCTATTGTAGATTCTGAAACAGACATGGTTGGTAACCGTTCACCGGGTTGTAAAAAAGAGTTCCATAACATCGGGTTGTTAAACGTTTACCAGTGCTGCGCATATGTGCAAGCAGGCCGGTGAACTATAGTTAATCCTATGTGAGTCCGATCTAACAAGCTTAGTGCTGGTGAACGCTTAACATGGTTGGGATGCCAGTTTCCTGCCACCTCCAATACATTTAAGTAACTAAAAAATAATATAATACAAAATCAATCACCCTATGGGATTGTCCCTCCCCCGATTTCCACAACTTTGATTAAAAAAACAATTGGGGTCATGAACTTTTCTCATAATTAAGCATGGTGTCCCCAGAATTGCATACATAAGGTGTGGTATTTTTAGGGATTGAGGTGGGATATGACGGGCACCTAGTATTCTAACATTTTGCCTTCTATATAGAGGTAAGCTGCGCGGCCGGGGCCGGCCTGTTGAGAAAATATAATTACCAAGTCCGCTACGCTGACTGGTTGACGAATACGCTCCATTTTGGCCTTAGTCTCCCGTCGTCCCCATGCCTATCCCGAGAACAACAAGATTCGCTTTTTCTTTTTATTTAAAATGCTTAATGAGTCAATCAACTTGATTTAGATCAACACCAGAGCTGATTAATGAATTACGTTTCTGTTTCGCTACCTTCACTGCTTGCTGAGTAGGATTGAGAACAACCATTGATAAACTTACAGTTTGTTCGCATGTCAGTGCTTGCAATCCTTGTGCAGCGTTTTATTAATCTCTAATCAGCTGGTTGATATTAAAAATATAGCAATTAACATGATTCCATAATAAATATAAGTTGTCATACCATTTATAAAGTTCTGGTTTGTGTCTAATCCGGTCACTTTGTCAATCATGTACTTTACATAAAATTCTGTAGCTGGCTCTTGTTTGAGCCGTCTTTTTATCTTCCATTGTATATCTGTAACAATACAATATCCAAATCCGAAAAATGCCCCCAACCCATACCATGAAAGCAATATCAAGATTGAAAGAATAAAATGGAGAAATCTTGTTTTTTCAACTAACCAACCAAACAAGAAAAAAAAGATAATAGATAAATGTATTATATGAAAAAAGATATTTAGTAACTTTAAAACCTTATTTGAAATAAAAAGTTCAATTGCTTTCATTGATTCGGTCTACTATTTCGTAGGAATATTTCATGACCTTTTCGAAGGCATGCGCATATTGTTCCAAAATGCCATTATCCGGTCCAGGGAAAGATGGCAGTTTGAGAAGTGAATTGTTGGCAGTTTCTGTAAAGGGAAGTGAACAAGTTTCATATTCAGGAAGTTGACATTCAGGGGGTAATCGTAAAATATCCTTGAAAATTCCCTCTGTAAAAAAAGGTTGTTGGTGCACCAAGGGATATCTTGGGGCAGCCACTTGGCAGCCTTCCTTACTTAATGCTTCAGCAAGTAATCCAATTGGCAATGGATATTTGGTTTCATCGTAACGAATCAGATATTCAAAATAGACTCTTTTAATATGATCAGGGGGGAGAAAGGTATGAAAACCAAGTTTTTCAAGTTTATTGGACAAATATTTAATATTCTGCCCTCGCTGCTTATTATGATCATTTAAATTTTTCAATTGATTGCAACCAATGGCAGCAGAAATTGGTGCTATCCGTGTTTTAATACCGTAGCTAGTTGCTGCAAATCTCCTTGCTGGTGTCTGAAGTTCAATTATTCTTGTAATATCGCCTAAGCACACGGCTTTTTCATAATACTCATACTTATTACAAAGAAGAATTCCACCTTCACCTGCAGGGGCAAGTTTATCTCCTTGCAAACTAAATATGGAAATATCACCCAGAGAACCACATGGCCTATCTCTCCAATAAGCTCCATGGGTATGAGATGCATCTTCAATGATTTTTAAATCATACTTTTTTGCAATATCAAAGATCTCCGTCATTTTACTTGGAAGTCCCCAAAGGTGAACAACGACTATTGCACGGGTTCTGGGTGTTATCTTTTTTTCTAAATCTATCGGATCAATACCCATTCGTTCAGATTCACTTTCACAGAAAACAGGAACGGCCCCTACCCATAACATAGGGAGAATTGAAGCCCAAAAAGTTGCGGAAGGAACTAAAACTTCATCGCCAGGTTTAAGACCAATGCTATGAAAGGCCGCTAACAAAGCCGAAGTCCCATTATTATGGGCAAGTGAATATGATTGGCCAGTTAGTTCTGCATATACTTTTTCTAATTCACGAATAATAGGATGAGTGGAAATATTTCCATCCCGCATAATTTGCAATACACCATTTTCATCATCATCAGTTAGAAGTGGCCATTTATTTGAGACATCATGGCTTAATGTCACAGAAGGTAATCCACCTAAAATTGCAGGAAGTTTCTTTTTCTCTATAGTCATAACATTCTACCTTATGTTAATCGGTTTACACCATCAACTAACGTGTCAAATTGTCTTTGAACTAAGTTTTTATATTCATTCAAATACATCTCATGATTCTTTTCTTCAAAAATGGGCAAACAGGACGATACCCCCCGTAGATACTCTATATTTTCAGCTTGAGCCCCAAGCCCCTCTCTAGAAACCCATTGTGCAATATTAGTGCGTCTTCTCAGGTAATCCTCAAGTGTACAACAAAACTCATTAGCTACACACCAGTCAACCGTTGGGACTTGTTCCTGCAAACCAGGAAATGATGTATAAACTGGAAATTGATTGACAACTGGTGAAGATCCTTTCAAACTTGGGGAAACTTTTTTAGAAATCTTCTTGGCAACATTATGGGCCAATGAAAGACATCCACTTATTTTACCACCATAAATTGATATCCAAGGCAAATCTAAGTCTTCTACAATTCTATGATTCCTGGAGAGATCAAGTGGATAACAGTCAGCTTCAAATGTTTTCTTCACAGCGAGTGGCCTCAAGCCACAGCGAAGAGAAATGATTTTTGAATTGGATAAGGAAGTATTTAGATTGCGAGATGCATGTTTTAACAAGAAATCAATATCGTCTGGTTTTACCGTATAACCATTTTTAATTGACTTTTCCATTGTTTCTGTCGGCCCCCAAAGAGAGACGGGTCCCCAAGGAATGAAGGTTAATGTATCACCATTTTTTCCCATTTCAAAAATAAGGGGAATTCTATGGGAAACTGGTCTCTCGAATCCAATAAATACCCCTTTACTAAAAACATGTTTATAGGGGCTTTGGATTCTAAATTGCTTATTAACTTCATCCGTCCATACTCCAGCACAATTAAGGACCATTTTTGATTTTATTGTGCATTCACCTCTTGCGAAATTGTCTTTTAAATCTAAAGACCACAATTTGTCTTTATTGTTGTAGGTCGCATTCAGAATTGAGCAATAATTTATGGCTAAAGATTCTTCAGTTTGATGTTTTACAATCCAATCCAATACAAACCTGCTGTCCGACTGTTTTAAAAATCCTTCTTGGTAGATAAGCGAATCTTTACCGTTGTGTTTATTTATGAAACTCAACTCTTCAAATTTCTGCTGGAAGGATGGCCTTCTGCGCTTACATTTCCCCAAAAGCCAATAAAATTGAAGGGCGAGATAGACAAAATATTTATTTCTTCCCCATTCACTATTAGGTATATACCTAAAATATCTTGAAATTATTTGGTTACCATATGATTCTATCAGGTCATCTCTATCTTTTGATAAATTATATACTGATAAAAAATCCAAATTTTTCAGGTAAAGCAACCCTCCCCATATCATCATAGCTGACGCCTGACTTGTTCCGCAGCTGAAGTCACCTTTGTCGACTAAAAATACTTTATATCCTTGCTGTGATAATTTTTTATATATCGCCGCACCATTTATTCCGCCTCCAATTATGGTAATATCAAAACATTTATTTTTTGCAATATTCCAATTTGTTTGACGAATATTCATAATTAAATAAATAAGATTTGTTTGAGTATTTATTACCAGCCTAAAGTTGAACTAACCTACCCCGCCGCCAAACCTTGTCGCCTTCACCACCACCGACTTTCTCGCAGACAGGCCAAACGCCTGGTTCGCTAATTTTTATTTTTTATTTCCTCGAATTATCAAACCACTCCCGGATGTTTCGTATTGTACAGATAGGCCCACTTGTTCAAATACTTTGTTATGATCAGCCAAGACCCTTGAGACCAATTTACCGCTGCCTGCTAATGCCTCAAGATATTTATCAGCAATACGATTGGCTTTCACCAAAGTTGTAAAATACATTTTGCTATTCTTCGACATGATGGTTTTCAATTGTTTGAGCAGGATGCCGGTGTCTACGAGGCAATGGAGTAGGTTCTCAGAGAGTATTGTTGTAAAAATATTTTCTTGAAATGGGAGTTGAAGAGCATCAGCGTGAAGAAAAACAATATTATCTAAGACTTTGCCATTTTGTTTTATTAATCTTGCTTTAGCCATTCGGAGCATTTTAAGTGACTGATCCAATAAAATAACCGGACGCCCATTGTATTGACTATATGTTTTTGCAGTGAATGCGAGAGAACCACAGCCAATATCCAAGAAAGGACCATCTTGAGAAGAATTGAGGGCTTCGTTAGCTAGTTGAGAAAATATCTTTACTGAATACCCCCAAATAAGATGGTTGTAAATTGGATTGCACGCTACCAAATCATATACAAAACCGAACTGACTATCATATTCATTGCCAGTAATATTATCAGGGAGAACAGAGTAGATACTCGGCTCAACCTCCCTAAGCGTAAAATTTTGCAACAGCATGGCTGACAATTCATTTTCAGTGATTCTCACCAAACCTATTCTCCTTTGCTACAGCAAACTTTTTGTATAATCGGAACAAAAAACACAATGCGTACTTTTACTGTTGGCACTTTATACAAAAAATTAAATATATTTATTTAAACTAGCCTCTTTTGTTCCTGTTGATGTTTGGGTTGGGTTTTCATGCCTTAAAACTATATATTGGTTTTATCGTTGTTTCGATATCCACTGTGTCACCAGTCATTACAGGTCATAGTAAATCCAACAACAGAACCTCTACCTAAGTGGACATCGGGCATAATCGCAATATTGGTATTAGCAAAGCTTGGATTATTGAGCATATTATATATTTGGCTTAATGATGCTTTATCAACATTGTCGGTATATATTTTGGCAGAATTTACCTTTCCTTGAATATTCATTTCTCTATATTTTTTATTGTTATTTTTTGTGAACCCTATGAGTTAGAGCACTCCATACAACACGGAGCACAGCAGATCCGATGGCAAAAACTTTTTAAAAAATACCACCTTAACTTTAGCTGGTTTGCTTTCTCTATATTGAATTTTATTCAAGCATATGCGTTGCCCTTGAACAAATATAGTAACCGTTCACCGGGTTGAAAAGAAAAGTTCCATAGCATCAGTTTGGTAAGCGTTTACCAGTGCTGCACATGTGTGCAAGCAGGCCGGTGAACTATAGTTAATCCTATGTGAATCCATACTGATTGCGCGCAGGCATGATGCTAGTAGACTCTTACCAAATATACGGCGAGACTGGATGGGGAGCAAGGAAAAAGAGGTATTATTGGTTGGTAAATAGAATGAATTTACGTTGCTTTATTGAAGAATTATTCTCAACTTTCGTTGAAGTGTTGTGGTGGTGCTATATTTAACGTAGGCCTCTTATCCAGGGCAATTGCATCAAAATTATTTGGATTTAAATAATTTACTGTCGTACGCTGCAAAATAATAATATATGAATAGTCCAAAATTAAAATTCACGAATTAGAGATGGACTATGAAAAATGAAAATA
>JAOTSI010000293.1 GCA_029865005.1 Desulfobulbaceae bacterium | reverse complement strand
GTGGTGGATCGGTTGGAACATGAGCTGAAAATCATTGAGCAGATGCACTTTTCTTCCTACTTCCTGGTGGTTCACGATATCGTGGGCAAGCGGCCACGCACCTGTGGCCGAGGCTCGGGCGCGGCTTCTCTGGTGGCTTATTGTTTGCGCATCACCAATGTGTGCCCGGTGAAACACAATCTCTATTTTGAACGTTTCCTTAATCCCGGACGTAAGGATGCACCGGATATCGATATCGATTTCGCCTGGGATGAACGAGACCGTATCCTGGCAGAGGTCCTGGAAAAACACGCCAACCACGCCGCCATGGTTTGTAATCATGTTTTTTTCAACCACGCATGGCGGTGCGGGAAACTGCCAAGGTATTCGGCTTGCCGGAACGGGAGATCAACCAGTTTATCGAACAGCTCGCCCTGTCGCGTTATGCACCCAATGAGCAGTCGGTCACTAAAACGCAGCTTCAAGAACCATGGCCTCAAATCCTTGAACTGGCCAAGCGCATTACTGGTATCCCACGCTACCTCTCAGTGCATCCAGGGGGAGTGATTATCACCCCTCGGCCGATCAGCGATTATGTACCCATACAACGGGCGAACAAAAACGTACCGATTATTCAATGGGAAAAGGACGGAGCAGAGGAAGCGGGCTTGGTCAAAATCGACCTGTTGGGTAACCGCAGCCTGGGGGTGATCCGTGATGCGCTGCACCAATTGCGGGATAATGGTCAAAAATTTGATGAAAACAGCTGGGACCCGGAAGACGATCCGGACACCCGACAAACAGTGTCCCAAGGTCGCACCATGGGTTGCTTCTATATTGAAAGCCCTGCCATGCGCCTTTTGCAGGAAAAGGCCGATAAGGGCGACTTTGAACATCTGGTAATCCACTCCTCCATCATCCGTCCGGCAGCTAACGAACTGATTCGAGAATATCTCCGACGTTTACACGGCGGAAAATGGGAACCACTACACCCCATTTTAAACGGGGTGCTGGAAGAAACCTACGGGATCATGGTCTACCAGGAAGATGTCTCCCGAGTGGCGGTGAAGTTCGGCTTTTCACCCACCGATGGAGATAGGTTGCGTAAAATAATGTCTAAAAAGGATAAGGAAAAAACGCTGCTCGATTACCGGGAACGTTTCTTTAGCTGTGGTCGTGAGTTGAAGATATCTGAAGCAGTGTGCGGGGAAATATGGCAAATGATGCTGAGCTTTCAGGGTTATTCCTTTTGTAAGCCGCACAGCGCTAGCTATGCCAAGGTTTCTTTCCAAGCCGCTTTTTTAAAAACCCACTACCCAGCGGAATTTATGGCGGCGGTGATCTCCAACCAGGGAGGCTACTACTCCGCCTTTGCTTACGTCTCGGAAGCGCGTCGCCTGGGGCTTGTTATTAAACGACCCGATGTAAACCAAAGCCGGATCAGCTGGCATGGCAGAGGAAATGAACTGCGGGTGGGCTTCATGGCAATTAAACATTTCAGCCGCAACACCATGAAAAAAATCATTGCCTTGCGTGCACAACAACCCTTTTCCTCGGCAGAGGATTTCTTCCACCGAGTCAACCCGGATGAGGAAGAAGCCCGCTCCCTGATTCAGGCAGGTGGCATGGATAGTTTCACCTCCCAAACCAACCCCGACACCCCCGCAGAACGTACCCAGCTGCTCTGGCTCCTGGCCCACAGACAACATACCAGAGGTACAGGCAAAGGCATGTCCCCAACCTTGTTTAATGAACCAACCACCCTACCCGAGCTCCCGCCAGAAGACCCATTGCAACGACTTCGCAACGAATACCGCGCCCTAGGTTTTCTCTGCGCCTACCACCCCATTGTGCTTTTCAACCAAGCCAGAAAACGACTCAACACCCTACCCGCCCGCCACCTAATGACCATGCCCAACAAAAAGGTTCGCTTCCTGGGCTGGTTCATAACCGGCAAAGTAGTGGGCACCAAACAGGGCAAACCCATGGAGTTTCTAACCTTCGAGGACGAAACCGGCCCAGTGGAATGTACCTTCTTCCCCAAAGTCTACCTCCGCCACCGCCACCTCCTCCACCGCGACGGCCCCCTCCTACTAGAAGGCATCATGGAAGAAGACTTCGGAGTACTCACCATGAACGTCACTCGGGCTTCTTTGGCTTTAAAATAGTTTAAATACCGGCGGCTCAAGTTTGCTTGGGAGTTACTATGGTAGCATCTCCCCAAAGGGTAATGCGCCTAAACAATAAAAAACAATATATTACAAAATCAAATTGTTATAATTTCTGTTACTTTTAAAATTAAGACGAGAGACCATGGGTAAGGCCCATGTTGACTTAAAGAATTTTAATAACTCCTTACCGGCTCTCTACGTCTTTTCCCCTTAACGGCATAGCCGTCAGGCTAAAACCTGGAATCGATTAAATCTTTCTAAAATATTATTAGATTAAAGCGAAACCTGGAGATATCATTAGGATCACCCTATAGTGCAACACCGCGGAACAACCGGCAATGCGATCAGGGTTGGTGCGTTAATCATTTAATCTTATATTCCTGAATGCTGCGGGCGTGCGTGGGGCGATCCTTGTGATCGCCCTTTTGTTACTGTTATTATAGAGTATAATAACCTATGTAAATTAATTGCTCTGTTTAACCTTACGGCTATGCCCTTAACGGGGGAAGGGCAGAATGGGGGGTTGGGACCAGTTATATTCCCAAGCCACAGCTAAATTCAACTACACTGCCCCCTGGGCAACATAAAGCTCAGGACTTGGATTATAAGATTTACTTTTGTTTAAAGTGATTTCCCTAAACCTGCTTTCTGTGTAACTGGTTGATATAATAGGACTGCGCTTTCAATTTTTGGTGCCAAAACGGATAATATAAACCTAAAATGGCAGAAATTATTTAACCAATCGTCTGAAAACTATAACAAGGAGCGTTGTCTAAAACCGTCACCTTCTAGATTACTGCCTCGTTTACAGAATTTACAGCTCTTTCCCACTTGCCCCTTGATTATTAATTTGCTAGTTGTTAATATATTCACATGTACAAAATAACTTTCAGCAAAAAGGCAGACAAGTCTCTTCGAAGAATGCCAAGAAATATCGCATTAAATATCGCAACAAAAATAAAACAATTAGCCAATGATCCCCATAGAATGCCTAATGTAAAAAAACTAACAAACCATCCGGGATACAGACTCCGTGTCGGAGATTGGAGGATTGTCTACACTGTAAATGACAATGAACTTCTAGTTCACATCATTAACGTGAAAACACGAGGGGAAATATACAAATGAGCGTTCAGATAATAGAAAAAAATGGAAAACCGGAATGGGCAGTTATTCCTTATAAGGAATATCAAAAATTACATGAAGCTCAAGAAAATGCGGAAGATATAAAAGATATTGAAACAAATATAAAAGCTGTACAGGAAGGCAAAGAATTCGTAATTCCCGGCGAAATCACCTTTGCCATACTGGACGGGATCAGTCCTATCCGAGCATGGAGAAAATATCAGCAAATCAAGATGAATGAATTGGCTAAAAAAGTTGGCATCAGCTCCGCCTATCTTTCTCAAATAGAAAACGGAAAACGAAATCCTACAATTGATACATTAAAAGCAATAGCCAAGGAATTAAATATTGAAGTCGAAACTTTGATATAACATAATCCCTTAACATATAGAAAAAATATCACACACCTGTTTACAATTGCTTATCACTGAGCATCCCTTCCACATCACTAAGCACACAGATCGGACTCCTCGCTGTTTTGAGTGGGTAAAGCAAAAGAATGAGAAATCAACCAACTGAGGGGTATACTTTGAGCAAGAGCCCCGCCGGAGGCATGAAACCCCTATACCTTCGCCACTTGTAGGTGCAGCATGGAGAGAAAAGGCTTGCAAGGCTGCGAGTGTGCGAGACTCATAGGGTTTGATCTTGCATGCCCTTCCTCTCTATGCTACCAGTTGGCTGCAAGCATTCTGTAACCTACTAGGCCAAGGCTGTACCCACTGGCATAACAAAGTTTACCCACACGAAACAACGACGGGCTCCGAAATGATATTTTTTGCAGAAGTCCAAATGATATCTCAGCCACTTTATATACAACGGACGGATGTTATCCGGAATTTGCTTATTATTTATATAGGAATCAAAACGGGCCAAAAACTCTGAAGGAACTTTGATTATTGGATGATAACCAGAAAGCCAGTGTTTATCTTATTTAGGATGATATACGGAAAAGATAACAGAGGTGAAAGTAGTTGTCAACCACCCATAAGTCAGTTAGGGTACAAAGATATTTATAGTTCATGCAATATCTCTCCGTCACTTTGTAGCATTTTATTGACTGGTGTTATTATCAGAGAGCTGGAAGATATACGGATCAACAGAACAACTTGTTCTCGGCGACTCCGTCGCCGAGAATCGCGGTGCTGACTTCGTCAAGTACCTTGTTCCGTCGCTACGCGCCAGAACAAGGTACTTGACCGGACACCGAGCACTGCCCATGCAAGCTACGCTTGCCTGTTCAGCACTCGGCACCGGTCAGCACCGCGATTAAAAGTCAAAACACATACATAAATAAATGAATCCAAAAGTTTTTCTCAGCCACGCTAAAGAAGATAAAGATAGATTCGTCCTGGAGTTCGGCGAAAAACTCCGCAATCAAGGTGTCGATGTATGGCTTGATAAATGGGAGATGCTTCCAGGAGACAGTCTGATTGATAAAATTTTCGAGGAAGGTTTAAAAAATGCTGATGCTATTATTATTGTCCTTTCAAATCATAGTGTAAATAAGCCTTGGGTCAAGGAAGAGCTTAATGCTGGAATGATGAAAAAAATAAGCAAAGGAACAAAAATTATTCCAGTTGTGATCGATGACTGTCCGGTACCTGAAAGCCTAAAATCTACTTTATGGGAGCCTATTCCTGTTCTTAGCAGTTACCAAGAAAGCCTTGACAGAATAGTTGCCTCAATATTTGGACAGACTATAAAACCACCTTTAGGACAACCACCTTCTTATACAAAATCAGTGCTATCGGATATACCAGGCCTGACAAAAATTGATAATTTAATTCTAAAAGAATCATGTGAATCGGAACTTTCGGAATACAAACACTTAATCAACCCAAACGATCTTTTTATAAAGGATGGGGAGTATATTATTCCTGAAAATGAGCTAACAGATTCACTGGAAATGCTTGACAGGCATGGCCATATTCGGCTGAACCGTACGCTTGGACCCGGCCCATATAGCTATGAGATTACACTATTCGGTTTTGATAAATATGCCGCTGCTTATATCAACGACTATCAGCAAATTATTCATGATGTGATTGTTGCAATTGTTAACGAGAATCTAGGAAATAACTCTGAACTTGCCGAAAAGATTGGACACCCCCTTAAGCTAATTAATCACATCCTTGACCTACTTGAGTCGAATGGCCATTTAAGTTTATCTAAAACGCTTGGAGGTGGTGTAGGTATATACAATGTCTCCCCAGCGTTAAGAAGAATGCTGCAATAACTTTTAACCAAGCACTTCAGCGGACTGGAAGAAGCGCGGCGGCCTTGCGGGCAAGGCTTCTGGCCAGCCGCTGAGTTTAACGTTCCCGGCGACTCCGTCGCCGAGAGTCGCGGTGCTGACTTCGTCAAGTACCTTGTTCCGTCGCTACGCGCCAGAATCGGGTAAGAACTAATGGGGACAGGCGAATAATAAGAGACACAAAGTAAAAAATCTATTATTGTTAAAAAAGGAAAATCGGGGACGGAAAATCGGGGACAGGCGAATAATAAGTGACACAAAATAAATAATCTATTATTATTAAATAATCAACAATTAACGGAGAAAATCAGATGCCAAGAATAGCCAGAATGCTAGTTAAAGGCGAGCCAGCCGTGTACCATGTCATGACCCGAACGGCCTTAGACGGCTATGTACTTGGGGATGTAGAA